>CAJCJE010000219.1 GCA_903970565.1 Candidatus Melainabacteria bacterium
AGAACATCGCGCCGCGAGCGGCGCTGAATTTCGAGCACCGGTCCGCCGCCACTCTGCCGGGAATTCTCTCCGCCCTGGCCTTTCAGTTCAGCCGGCACTGCGAGGGCTATCCGCTCCTGAGTTTTCCCCGACTCATCATCGGGCTACTGGTGATGCGGGAAAAGCTGAACCTGGACGACCGCAATCGCGCCCGACGCCAGGTCGACGCGCTGCTGGAAAAGCAGCGCAGCGTGGACGAGCTGCGGACTTTCCTGGAGGATTTCGGTGGCGACCTGGGCACCGTCGTCCAGGACAAGACCGGCCTGCCGGTTCAGACTATCGGCCGTAGGCTTTTCGGCCTGCCCGTCACGGTTTTCAGCCAGTGGTCCCGGACCCGGCTGATCGTGCTCGGCAGCGTGCACACCTGGTACGGGCACCAGGATCGCGGCCTGCCCTCCGACGCCGCTCGCGACGTGCTGGTCGACCTGAATGCCTGGACGCGCGCGGCCGAGGCCGCCGGCCGGTCGAGGTCGGATCAGCGGACCCGCGCGCACGGCGGTGGCCACGGCAAGGCGGACACCGACGACGACACGCAGAAGCGGATCGATCGCCTGCTGCTGCGTGCCTTCCTCGCCGACCTGCGGGCCGAGTTCCGCGAGGCACGGCATTCCGACGAGCTGTCGTCGAACTGCATCCTGCTGTTGGACAACGTCGACGTCCGGATCGGCAAGTACTTCCTGGAGGAGCTTGCGGAGGCGCGGCGACAGCGGGCCGTGGACGGCAGGGTGGAGCCGGAGCCGCTGACCGTGGTGGTGAGCAGCCGTGGCGAACTGCTTGCGTCTGTGCCTGGGCAGCGGATCGCCGAGGCGGACGGCAGCGTGCGTCACGCGCGGAAGGTGTGCGAGGACGACGGCCGGAACCCGCCATCCTGGTACCGCTACCGGTTGCCGGATCTGGACAAGGACAACATCGGCGTCGAGGTCAACCGGATTCCGCTGGTGGCGGGCGACAGCCGCAGGCTGACCAATCTCACCTACCAGCTCACCCAGGGCAATCCGGCCGCGACCGCGCTGCTGCTGCGGGCCGTGCGCCGCGACGACCGCGGCTGCGACGAGCCGTCCGCGATGCTCGACCTGCCCGATCCCGGTGATCAGCCGGAGCGGACGGTACACGGCGCGGTCGGGGACCAGATCCTGGCCAGGCTGCTCGGTCGGTTTCCGCTGGAATCCCAGGGTGACCTGGAGACCTGCGCGTCCGCGCGGACCGAGCGTGACGCCGTCGCCCTGGTCACCGGCGGCGCGTGCACCGCCGAGGGCACCATATTGTTCGCCGGTACGGCCGCGACCTACGACGGCGTGCTGCGTCCGGTGCTGTGGCCGCCGGCCACGGGCGCCGGTCCGGCGCTGCTGCGACTGCTGTTGCTGCGCAGGCTCGCCCGCCGGGCCCCGTCCGGCCAGCGAAAGCCGGGGAAGTCGCAACCGGGCTGGGACGACGTCTTTCGCTGGCACCGGTCCCGCTGCGCCGGCAAGGGGGACGAACCGAGCGAACTCTACTACGCCCTGGCTCTCGGCGATCTGCCGACGGTCGCCGAGATCATGCTGACGCGACTGGCGGAACTGGGCGCGGCCGACTGGCTGGACCTGCTGCGGTCGATCGTGGTGGCCCCGCACCGGCCGCACTTCTCGGACGCGGTCCTCGCCCTTCCTCTGTCCGAAGTGGACGAACTGGCCGGCACCGCGAGTATGCGGGACCATGAACAGGTGACGATGTGTCGCCTGATCGCGGCCGAGCAGATACTGGCCAGCCCACTGCTTGGCAGCCACCGGCAGGTCGTGCACCTCGGGGTGGCCGCCGACTACGACAACCTGGTCCGGGTGCCCCCGAGTGGGCGGGAGCTGCTGCTCTCCGCCGCGCGGGAACACCGGCTCCAGGCCGAATTCTGGATCTGAGTCCGGAGGATGCACGTGAGCACCACACGTCGGGGACCGGATGACACGGACTACCCCGAGACCGCCGATCAGCCCGTGCGCAGAGGGATCAAGCGCGGCGTGACCGATGCGAAGCGCCGACGCCGACGCCGGAATCTGAGCATTCTCGTGGCGGTGGCCGTGCTCGCGCTGGCCGGCCTCGGCTACGGCGGCTACCGCTTCTTCGACACCTGCGGTCCCGGATTCAACAGCGGTGTCAGCCACCTCGACGGCTACTGCATCGGCGTCACCGACGGCGGTTACGTCTTCCAGCCCTCCTCTCCCAACACGGCGAACGTCACGTTCGACGGCGTCGAGGGTCTGATCAGGGTTGAGAACGCGAAGGTGCTGGGTAACGGCCGGCCGGTGATCACCATCGGGCTGCTGGAACCGATCACGGTGAACGACAACAGCGCGGTGGACCCCACCCAGATGCTGCATGATCTGGAAGGTGCCTACACCGCGCAGATCCAGGCGAACAACACGGCCGTCGACGGCGACGAGGTACCGCAGATCCGGCTCGTGCTGGCCAACGAGGGACCGGACGAGAACGAGTGGGAACCGGCCGTGCACGAACTGGAGGGCATGACCGGCGACAGCCCGGCGCCGCTGGTGGCAGTGGCCGGGCTGGGCGTCAGCGTGCCGGGAACCCAGGCGGGCGCGCAGGATCTGAGCGCTGCGGGTATTCCGATGGCCAGCGGAATCGTCACCGCGGACGACATCACCTACCAGCAGTACCCCGGCCTCATCCGGGTGCAGCCCTCCGACATGGAGTTCGCGAAGGCACTGGAGAAGTACCTGGGTCGGTACGAACAACCGGAGTCCGCCCAGATGGTCTACGACCAGAGCGGCGACCTCTACAGCCAGTCGTTGCACATGGCGTTGCAGAACGTGATCATGAACCAGTTGCCCGCAACGGTCACCCGCCTGCCCTCACAGCCCTTCACGGGCAGCTCCCTGGCGACCGCCGCGCAGGACACCGACCTGTTCTCGTCGATCGTCCAGCACATCTGCGAGAACGGCGTCGGCGTCACCGCTGCCCACCCGCGACTGGTGCTCTACGCCGGCCGAGAGGTCGACCTGACCAACTTCCTGAAAGCGCTGGAGGAACACTCCTGCGACTTCTCGCTCGTGATCGGCACCGGCGGCACGGATCTCGACGCGCTGAACCCAGAGGTCGTCAAGGGGATGTCGGCCGCTCAGCTCAGCCTGATCAACTCCACCGCGACCGACGCGACGGACTGGGAGACCGATCCCGACGCCGCGCCGACCGGGTTCGGCTCCTTCCGCACTGCCTTCGACACCAGTTTCCACGACGCGGATCTGAGCGACGGCGACGCGATCTCCACCCACGACTCGGTATTCGCCGCGATCAGGGCCGTGCGCAACGCCTACTCCGCCAAGAACGAGGAGACCGACACGCAGCAACTGCCCACCACCGCCGAGGTCTCCGAGCAACTGCTCGGCCTCAACAGCAGCGACTCGGTGCCCGGCGCGTCCGGAACCATCAGCTTCTCCAGCGAGCCGGTGGCCGGAGACCCACAGAACAAGCCGCTGCCGATCGAACTCATCCCCGCCCAGCCCGGCGCGCCCGGCCTGGCCGACGTCTACCAGACCCCCGGTCCCAGCTGACGTGACCAGGGTGCAAAACGGGTATGGCCGGGACCAGGCGTCATGTGGTGAAGAACTGGCTCAGGCCGAGGCCGCGCAGTCCTCGTCGGTAGGCGACCGAGCTGCGGTCCGCGGCGATGTTCACCTCGATGCGGGGGTCCAGTGGCAGGTTCTCCGGTTTCTGGATCTCCACGATGGCTCGATCCTCCTCGAAGATCCGCAGGTTGAAGTCGTAGATCTGCCGTGGGTCCTGATCGGTGTCCATGTTCTTGGTGACCTGCTGGAATCCGGGGTCGTCCCAGTGCGGCATCGTGGGCAGCTGTTGGTCGATGACTCCGTTCGGGTCGGGACGAAGGCAGGTCCAGACCAGGCCATAGCGCTCCACCGTGGGATAGCCGCGCAAATTCAGCCGGGCGGGGATCTTGGACCGAGGATGCGCGGGAACCGCCACGCAGATTCCGCCTGAGCCGAAACGGATTCCGTGATAGGCGCAGGCGACGGATGTCCCGTCGCCGGTACCCGCGCTCAGCGCAACACCGCGATGTGGACAGATGTCGTCGGCGACGACGACGCCGTCGGATGTCCGGTAGACGACCAGTTGCTGGTCCAGCAGCGTCGTGCCGACCGGGGAGTCGATGACATCGCGGGACAGTGCGAACGCCACCATGCTGATCCTGATCACGCCCGCACCTCCGGCCCAGAGTTTCCACGGTCGTGTTTCCGTCGCGTTTTGGCGCGTCCACCCCGCCCGCATCGCGCGGTGCAGCGACCTGGGAAGATGGTGGTATGCCGGACAAACGACCCACCCGCGCGTCCCAGCGGCGCACCGGGCCGGCGGGCCGGTCGAGTGGGTCGCCGATGCCGGGGCGGTATCCGGTGCGGTTCGGCACGGCGGAGTTGCTGGCCGACGCCGATCGGCCGGGTGGCTGGCTGCTCACCGTGGACGACGTGCCGCAGTCCTACGTACACCTCGATGACCCGACGCACCTGGAGTTCGACTACGTGCGGCGGATGGCCGAGGTCATCGACGCACTGGAGCCGTGCGGCGGGGCGCTGCACGCGGTGCACATCGGCGGTGGCGGCTGCACGGTGCCGCGCTATCTGGCCGCGACCCGGCCCGGTTCACGGCAGCTGGTGATCGAGGCGGACGGACCACTGGCCGAACTGGTCCGCGAGCAGTTGGCGCTGCGGTCGGTGCCCCAGCTGCGGGTGCGGTTGGGCGACGGGTTCACCGAGATCGGCACGCTTCGCGCCGACACGGTCGACCTGCTGGTGGTGGACGCCTTCGAGCGGGCGGTGATGCCCGGCGGCCTGGCCACGCCGGAGTTCCTCATCCAGGCCGGCCGGGTGCTGCGCGATGCCGGGGTGTATCTGCTCAACGTGGCCGCCGACCCGACCGGCGCGGTCAGCCGGCAGATCGTGGCCGCCGTCGCGGCCGGGTTCCCGCATCGACTGGTGATGGCCGAATCGGCGGTGTTGCGCGGCCGGCGGTCGGGAAACCTGGTGGTCGCGGCGTCGCGGACCCCGCTGCCGGTGGACGCGGTGGCCGGCCGGCTCGCCCGCGCACCGTTCCCGGTCCGCCTGCTCACCGGCGAGACCCTGGACCGCTATGTTTCGGCGGCCCGTTCGACAACCACGGCCCAGACACCGTGAGCACGTTCGGTCCCACGTGTCCGCTGATCCGGTTCGCGGCCTTCGGTGGGCAATAGATCTTCGTGTCGAGTGGTGACTATGTAGTTTTTGTTCGGTTTCGCGGTCCGACTCCGACCGTCCCGGCTGTCGCGACCGGCGGCAAACCGTGGTGGCAATTCGAATTCGGTGGCCGGGACATTCGTCCGCCGTACCCGGCTCCTGTCGTGATCGCGACGGCATTTTGACGGCTTACGGATTGGCGGAGTTGTGAAATCGTCGCCGATACCGGCTTGTGCGAGATTAATCTTCTGGAGTACTTGTACTGGTTCGTTTGGCCTAATTGACCTGGTCTTCGGTGTTGTGAGCTGGGGTAATGGGAGTAGTATTCGAAAATGTCCGTATCCTGGTGGACTCTTTACCCCAATTTGGCCCCAGGGCTTTGCGGGAAGGTGTTTCGATGGTGAACGTTCCTGGCTTGACACACGCTTGCGATGGATGAATTCATTGTAGGATGGTAATGTCCGCGATGGGGATTCGCGTGACCAAGAGTCAAAAATGTCGCCGGTGATCGGGTTAACGATGAGACGGCCTCGAGGAGGGGTCGGAGTTGGGACTTAGAATCCTTGGGCCGCCGCTGTCCGACCGGGCCAGGTTGGATACGATATCTATGAAAGTTGTTTTTCCTGCGCCGTTGTGGCCCACCAGTCCCACGATTTCGCCGGGGGAAACCCGCAAGGTGAATCCGTCTAGTGCCCGGACCGCACCATAGTGCTTGACCAGGTTGACTGCTTCAAGCAATGTGCCATCCCCGTCGTCGACGATTCCGCTTCTCGCCGTGGCGAATGATTTCGTGGTGCGTCGACGATAACCGCGTCGATGGGCGGGCTGCTATTGACGACAAGTGGCCGGACGAAGATGGCCAACGTAGGCCGTCGGTGACCCGGCCGTTAAGCAATATCGTGGGTACGCGATAACCTGGAGTGAACGGTGTGACGTACTTCGAAGGGCGCGTGTCATGGACCAACGGCGGAACCTGCGACTCTCCGACCATGAGCGGCAGGCGGGCGTGGATCGCTTACGGGTTGCTCACGGCGAGGGTCGGCTTAGCCTGCTGGAGTACGACAATCGGGTGAATCTGGCCTATCAGGCGGTTACATACGGGGATCTGGAGAC
>CAJCJE010000220.1 GCA_903970565.1 Candidatus Melainabacteria bacterium
CGCCGTCGTTCACCATCCAGATGCTCGGCGTCGCCTCCGGCAGCGCCGTCCCGTCCACGGCGGCGCCGCTGCCGCCCGACGTGCCGGGGCCGCACGACCCGCAGACCGCCTGGGTGAACCGGATGGCCACCGACATGCTCATCCCGCAGCGCGCGCTGAGTGCCTACGTCAACGCGCAGACGGTGCTGGCGCGGCGTGATCCGGGTTGTCATCTGTCCTGGACGACGGTGGCCGGCATCGGCTGGGTGGAATCCCAGCACGGCCAGTACGGCGGCGACTCGATCGGACCGGACGACCGGGAACTGCACCCGATGATCGGCCCGGCGCTGGATGGCACCGACGGAATGCGCAAGATCCCGGCCACCGATCACGGCCTGCTGGACGGCGACCCTCGATGGGACCACGCGGTCGGTCCGATGCAGTTCCTGCCGGCCACCTGGCTGGAGTACGGGCTGAGGGCCAGCAACGACGGTGCGGCCCCCGACCCGGAGAACATCGCCGACGCCGCCCTGACCACCGGCAACTACCTGTGCGCGACCGGGGGAGACCTGTCGGTGCCGGCCAACTGGTGGGCCGCCGTGTACGCCTACAACAACCTGATCTCCTACGGCCAGGAGGTGTTCAGCGGCGCCGACGCCTACGCGCGGGCCACCACCGACCGGTCCGCGAACTGACCGGCCGCTGACCCTCCAGTCACCGTGCGGCGGTCAGTTCTCGCGCTGCTCACGCAGGGCGATCCGCGCGCTGACCTCGCCGAGCGCCTCCTGGTACTCCGGTAGCGGATTCATCGCGGTGGCCAGCCGAAGCTGGGTCTTTGCCTCGGCTAGCCGGCCCTGCCGTTGCAGGGTGCGGCCGAGGGCGAAGCGCGCGTAGTGATCGGCCGGATCGAGTTCCAGCACCCGCAGAAAGGCCGACTCCGCCCGGCGGAGCTGGGCGGAGCCGAGGTACGCGCGGCCGGCGAGCAGATGCACGCTCGGCGCGTCGGGTGCCTGCTCGACAACGGCGGCCAGCTCACGCAGCGCCTCCAGCGGCCGACGCTGGGACACCAGCGTCTCCGCTCTGCGAAAGGCCTCGAACGTGCCGTCAGTCATGGTGAGGATCAACGTTACCGGCGATCGGACTGTTCCTCGACCGCCGTCCGGATGGTGGTCACCGGTCACGCGCGCCGACCGGATGCGACCGCGGTCACGGTAAGTTCCCTAGTCCGGGCGCGTGCCTCCACCGGGTGATACCCGCAGCCAGCTAGGCTCCTCGGCAGCGGAAATTCAACTGGATACCCTGTTTCGGAAAGCATTCAGTATCCGAAGCCGTCGCCATGTGGTGGCGAAGAAGTGAACTAGGGAGCGTACGTGGCGGTCATCGAGCAGGTTGGCGCACGCGAGATTCTGGATTCGCGCGGCAACCCAACCGTTGAGGTCGAGGTCGCGCTGGATGATGGCACCCTGTCCAGGGCAGCAGTGCCCTCGGGTGCCTCGACCGGCGAACACGAAGCCGTTGAGCTGCGGGACGGCGATGCCGGTCGTTTCGGCGGCAAGGGCGTCGAGAAGGCCGTCAACGCGGTGCTGGACGAGATCGGCCCCGAGCTGGCCGGCATCGAGGTCGTCGACCAGCGGATCGTCGACCAGAAGCTGGTCGACCTGGACGGCACCCCGGACAAGTCGCGGCTGGGCGCGAACGCCATCCTCGGCGTGTCGCTCGCGGTCGCCAAGGCGGCTGCCGAGTCCAGCGGCCTTGAGCTGTTCCGCTACCTCGGCGGCCCGAACGCGCATGTCCTGCCGGTGCCGATGTTCAACATCCTCAACGGTGGCGCGCACGCCGACAGCGATGTCGACATTCAGGAATTCATGATCGCCCCGATCGGCGCGGAGTCCTTCCGGGAGGCGCTGCGCTGGGGTGCCGAGGTCTACCACTCGCTCAAGTCGGTGCTCAAGAGCAAGGGCCTGTCCACCGGCCTTGGCGACGAGGGCGGCTTCGCGCCGAACCTGCCGAGCAACCGGGACGCGCTCGACCTGATCACCACCGCGATCGAGAAGGCCGGCTACGCCCCCGGCCGGGACGTCGCGCTCGCGATGGACGTGGCGGCGACCGAGTTCTTCGCCGACGGTGCCTACACCTTCGAGGGCACCAAGCGCAGCGCCGAGCAGATGACCTCCTACTACACCGAACTGCTCGCCAACTACCCGCTGGTCTCGATCGAGGACCCGCTGGCCGAGGACGACTGGGACGGCTGGGTGCGGCTGACCGCCAGCCTCGGCGAGCGCGTGCAGATCGTCGGCGACGACCTGTTCGTGACCAACCCGGAGCGCCTTGAGGAGGGCATCGCCCGCCGCGCGGCCAACGCGCTGCTGGTCAAGGTCAACCAGATCGGCACCCTGTCGGAAACGCTGGACGCGGTGACCCTGGCGCACACCTGCGGGTACCGCTGCATGATCAGCCACCGTTCCGGCGAGACCGAGGACACCACCATCGCCGACCTGGTCGTCGCCACCGGCGCCGGCCAGATCAAGTCCGGCGCGCCGGCCCGCAGTGAGCGCGTCGCCAAGTACAACCAGCTGCTGCGCATCGAGGAAGCGCTCGGCGAAGCCGCCCGCTACGCCGGTGACCTGGCCTTCCCCCGCTACGCATCAGAGTCCACGGAGGACTGAGCCATCTCCAGCGGCGAGGACGATCAGCGTCGGTCGGGCCGGCGGGGCAGCGATGCCTCGTCGACCCGGCGGGCTGAGCAGCCTCGCCGCGCCTCCTCCCGTGACGGTTCCTCGGCACGGGACGGGGCGGCGTCGAAGGGCAGTTCCGCGTCGAAGGGCACGGCCGCGTCGAAGGGCGGGGCGGCACAGGGCGGGGCCGCAAAGAGTGGGGCCGCAAAGAGTGGGGCAGCGTCGAAGGACGGTGCCGCCCGCGCTCCGGGTACCCCGAAGACGGCGGCCGGCCGGGTCGCGGCGAGCCGGGCGGCGAGCCGGGTCGCGGCCGGCCGGCCGAGTTCGGCCACCGCCCGGCAACGCGCCACCCGGGACACCCCCTCGACCCGTCGCGCCAGCACCACCGGCTCGGCGAAAACCGCGTCGAGCCCGGCCGCGTCGAGGAGAACGACACCGGCCGCGAAGGGACCGGGCGCCCCGACGGGTACCGGGTCGGCTCCTGCCGCGTCCCGGCCCCCGGCGCGGACCCGCTCGGCGGGCCGGTCGGCGACCACGGTCCGGGCCAGGCGTCTGCTCGGCAGACTGACCACCCGCCGGGCCGCGCTGCTCGCGCTGGTCGTGGCGGCCCTCGCGCTGAGCATCGCGGTGCCGCTGCGCACCTACTTCTCGCAGAAGGCCGACCTGCGCAGCCAGTTGGAGCAGCAGCAGAGCCTGGAGGCCCAGCTCGACCAACTGCAACAGCAACAGGCGCAGCTCTCCGACACCGCCGAGGTGAAGGCACAGGCCAGGGAGCGGCTGCACTACGTGATGCCGGGGGAGACGCCCTATGTCGTGCAGCTCCCCGGCGACACCGGCGGAAGCGCCTCGGCGACACCGAGCGCGCCGACGACCGCGAACGGTGTCTGGTACCAGCAACTGTGGAGTTCGGCCGTAGGGAGCCCCGGATGAGTACAGCGTTTACCCCGGTTTCCGAGGCGGACCGCGCCGCCGTCGCCGAGCAGCTCGGCCGGCCGCCGCGCGCGATCCGGGCGGTGGTGGCCCGCTGCCCGAGCGGTCACCCGGCGGCCATCTCCACCAGCCCCCGGCTGCCCGACGGCACCCCGTTCCCCACGCTGTACTACCTGACCTGCCCCCGGCTGTGTTCGCTGGTCGGCACGCTGGAGGCCAGCGGCCTGATGCGGGAGATGACCCAGCGGCTGACCGACGACCCCGAACTGGCCGCCCGGTACCTGCGCACGCACCGTGAGTACCTGGCCGAGCGGGACGCCATCGAGTCGCTGGGCACCGACGTCAGCGCGGGCGGTATGCCGGGCCGGGTGAAGTGCCTGCACGTGCATCTCGCGCATACGCTTGCCTGTGGATCAGGTGTGAATCCGTTCGGCGACGAGACCCTGGAACTGGTGCGTCAGAGCTGGCCGACCGGTGACTGCGCGGCGCCCACCGACTCCTGATTTTCCGCCGTACCGAGGACGCCGGAAACGATCTGGCCCTCGGCGACGATCTAACCACCGTCCCTGACCTGCGGTACTGATCCGGCGCGCCATCGGCCACCTTCGGCCACGGTCCACCTACTCGGAAGTAGCAACGTGTTGGTCCTGGTGGTGCAATCCGGTTGGCCGTCCAGCGGCCTGCCGCCGGCAGTACCGGAATCCATCCGAACGAACCCATGACAGGCGGGTCCGGATCAGGCAGGCTGGGGTGCCGGTGAGGCCGAAGGTCGCCGAAGGTCGCCAATGTCGTCGAAAGTCGCCGAAAGTCGTCGAACGAGAGAGGCGGTTACGTAGTGATACCGACCCGCAAGGTCACTGTCGGTATGAACGCAACCCCGATATCGCGGCGACGGCGAAG
>CAJCJE010000221.1 GCA_903970565.1 Candidatus Melainabacteria bacterium
GGCAGGCCCAGCGCCTTGCCCTGGATGTCCCAGCAGGCTATCTCGATGGTGGCCAGCGCGGACATCGCGATCTCGCCGGCCCGCGCGTAGTCGTGCCGGGTCATCCGGTGCACCAGGCTCTCCACGTCGAACGGGTCGGTGCCGATCACGTGGTTGGGCACGGCCTCCTGGAGGTACCCCAGCAGCGCGTCGGTGTGGTTGAGCATCCGCACCTCGCCCAGTCCGCTGATCCCCGCGTCGGTGTGCACCTCGACAATGGTCAGATTGCGCCAGACCGTGCCGAGCACGTGCGTGCGCACCCCGGTGATCTTCATCAGGCCTCCCGTTCCCGCGCGGTCATCTGGTCGCTGAGCCTACGTGATTTGACTTTATGGATCAATGATTCGATGATTGGGCCGTGGAGCGTAGAATGATCAGTCCACTTGGCCCACACCGAACAATGCACGGCCGAGTGGTGGAATGGCTCGGCCTGCGCATCGTGTCCGGCGAATTCGCGCCAGGAAACCAACTGCCCAACGAGTCCGAGCTGGCCGAACGCCTGGGGGTCAGCCGGGGTGGCGTGCGCGAGGCGGTGAAGGCACTGGCCGCGAAGGGGCTCATCGAGCCACGGCCGAGGCTGGGCACCCGGGTACTGGCTCGCGCGGAGTGGAACCTGATGGACCGCGACGTGATCGCCTGGCACGGCCGGATCGCCGACCCCCGGTTCCTGTCCGACCTGCTGGAGCTGCGGATGATGGTGGAACCGGAGGCCGCCCGGCAGGCCGCCGAGAACGCGACCGAGGCGCAGGTCGCCGAGCTGGAAGCCGCCTATGCGGTGATGGCCCACAACGCCCCCGACCTCCCCGCCACCGAGGACGAGTTCGTCGAGGCCGACCTCGCCTTCCACCTGACCCTCCTGCGGGCCAGCGGCAACCAGCTGGTCGAACAACTCGGCAGGCTGCTGGAAACCGGACTTCACCACACGCTGGAGGTCAGTTCCCACCTGCCCGGCGGGGTGTCCGCGACCCTTCCGCTGCATCGCGCGGTCATGCTCGCGGTTCGCGGCGGTCGCGGCCAGGCGGCGAGCAAGGCGATGCGGGCCCTGCTCCAGACCACCGTGCAGGCCCTGCGCGACGCGCCGGGCGTGTTGTCCGGTTCAGCCCCGACCTCGCCAGGCCGAGGCTGACCACGCCGGTTCGAAAGACGGCGAGGCCGGCGCACCGATCGGTACGCCGGCCTGCTCCTGGAAAACCTTCAGACCTTGACCTTCACCCGCTCGCGCAGGTCCAGTTCGATCTGCTCGAGGCTGCGCCCCTTGGTCTCCGGTACGAACTTGGCGACCAGCAGGTACAGGATGACGCCGATGCCGGCGAAGATGAACGCCGAGTCGGCCAGCCCGAGCGAGTTGTCCATCACCGGGAAGACGAAGGTGATGGCGAAGGTGGCCGCCCACAGCACCACGCTGCCGGCCCCCATGCCGACGCCGCGCACCTTCAGCGGGAACACCTCTGACATCACCACCCACACCACCGCACCCCAGCCGAGTTCGTAGCCGGCCAGGTAGATCACCAACAGGATGATCGTGCTGAGCGCGACGGCGTTCGGGCTGTGCAGGGTGAGCACCGCGATGCCCAGCAGCACCAGGGTGGTCGACATCAGGATGTTGCCCAGCAGCAGCAGGGGTTTGCGGCCCCAACGGTCCACCACGAAGATCACCCAGGCGGTGAAGGCGACCTTGACGATGCCCAGCACGATCGAGGCGAACAGCGCGTTCGAGGTGCCGATACCCAGGTTCTTGAAGATGGTCGGCGCGTAGAGGTTGATCGCGTTGACCCCGGAGAACTGTTGGCCGATGGCCAGGATCAGCGCGACGACCACCATCGGGCGAACCCACTTGGCGGCCAGGTCGCGCAGGGTGCCGCGCTGTTCGCCGTCCAGCCGGATGACCTCGCGGATGCCGGCTACCTCGGCGTTGACGTCCACTTCGCCCTGCGCGGCGGAGATGACCTGCCGCGCCTCGTCCTCGCGACCCTGTTTGACCAGCCAGCGCGGGGTTTCCGGCAGGGTGGCCATGCCGATCAGCAGCAACGCGGCCGGCACGATGCCGATCGCGATCATGACGCGCCACTCGGCGGAGCCGGACAGCAGCCAGTCGACGACGTAGGCGATCAGGATACCGCTGACGATCATCAGCTGGTTCAGCGAGGACAGCGCGCCGCGCAGCCGGCTCGGTGCCAGTTCGGACAGGTAGGTGGGCACGGTCGCCGAGGTGGCGCCGACCGCGACACCGACGACGAACCGGGCGATCACGAACACCGTCGCGTTCGGGGCCAGCGTGCAGCCGATGGTGCCGACGGCGAAGATCGCCGCGCCGATCATGATGGTGCGCCGCCGGCCGGGCCGGTCAGTCAGTTTGCCGGCGATGGCCGCGCCGACGATCGCGCCGGCGGCCAGACAGCCGCCGACCACGCCCTGGCCGACCGAGCCGAGGTCGAACACCGACTTGGTCTTGATGAACAGCAGGACGCCGGAGATCACTCCGAGGTCGTAGCCGAACAGGATGCCGCCGAGGGCTCCGAAAAAATATAACGCGCCTTTGCGGGTGGCACGTCGCGCCGGCACGCGCTCCGTTTGCTGCTGCACGCTGGGTCGCCTCGTTTCTCTAGCTTGACCTGCTCAAGCGGGCGAGTGGGTTGCGGTGCCGCACGAGACGCCTCGTCCGGCGGTTGGTCGATCACGCGCGTTTCCGTCGTGATCAGGCATCGACGATGCCTTGATATGGCGTATCTCGCATATGGCGTCTCATATATGATTGCCGCCGTGTTACGTCGAGTCAACGGGAACGAGGGAACAATTCGACTGACCAGCGAGATCATCGAGTTTTGGTCTGGACCAGTTGATTGAGAAAGGCCAGGTCAAGTCGGGTATCGAAGTGAGCAGCGTGACAATACGTTGCCCATAACCACGATCCGTGCCTAAGATCTGATATATGAGATCTCGGCTCGCTGGGCTGATCGTGGCTACCGGTGACGCGCGGTGGCGGTCCCGCGGCCCGTACCGTGTGGGCACCGCACAACGGCCGGGAGACGACCATGCCTGAAATGCTGCACCTGCCGGCGTCCCGCACCGAGCTGGTGTTGGCGGAGATCCGCCGGGCGATCCTGACCAGGGAACTGTTGCCGGGTCAGCCGCTGGTGGAGATGGAACTGGCGCAACGGCTCGGGGTGTCCAAGACGCCGGTGCGCGAGGCGTTGAAGTTACTGTCCGGCTCCGGCCTGGTCACCTTCAACCCGTACAAGGGCGCCTCGGTCCGGGTGGTCGACCGAGACCTGGTCAGCGACGTCTACGACGTGCGGCTGCTGCTGGAGCCGGAGGCCGTGCGCCGCTCGGTGACGGCGGGTGATCCGGCGCTGCTGGCGCGGGCGCGTACGGCGCTGGACGCGGCGGAGCGGGCCATCGACGCGGCCGAGCACGCCGAACTGAGCCTGCACAACCGGGCCTTCCACCAGGCCCTCTACCAGGGCTGTGGGAATCCGCTGCTGATCAGCGTCCTGGACGACCTGCGGGATCGGGCCGCCCTGATCAGCGCGGTCGGCTGGCAGGCGACCCCGAGCTGGCAGCAGGAGCACGCCGAACAGCGCGCGGTGCTGGCCCGCGCCGAGGACGGGGACGCCGCCGGTGCCGCCGAGCTGACCAGGCAACACGTCACCGGCCTGCTGACGCGGATCATGGCCGCCATCGACGACGCCGCCGACCCGGCGACCACCGAATGACGGTTACGGGCGGTGACCGGCCGGCGAAAGTGAGTCCGTCCAAATCCGATGTAACGGCTTTAGCCAACTAAAGCCGTTACATCGGGAATTGTGTGTATGTGTCTGCGGCTGGCCTCACGTCGCGGCGCGGGAGCGGTCCGGCCTCCTCGAACCCACCCTCGGCCCATACGGCGCGCGGCCGTTCACTGATCCGGTTCGTCATCGAATGCACCGGTTTCCGCCTCCGATGTCGACGGGGTGACAGACCTCGGCCTCAACCTGAACCGCAGGTTCAGACTATTACTCATAGTGGGTGGACGTCGCCTTTTGTGACTGCGGTGGCTGGGATGTTCTGCTGGCGTGGAGAATGTGGGCAACCGGTTTGGGATCGGCAGCAAGGGGGAGAGGGCTGGATGGATTCCCGGCGTAGCCGATGGGCAGCCGATCGACTGTGGCTGGGTTACCTACTCGCCGGTGCACTGGCCGTCGTCGGCTACTACCTCGCGCTCGCGGCACATGCCTCGGTGGTCGGGGTGATCCTGTACGTGTCGGTCAGCGTGTCCTCGGCGGTGATGGTCTTCCTGGGCTGCGCCCGCAACCAGCCCCGTCGCCGACTCCGGCTGCCCTGGCTGCTGCTGGGCGTCGGCCAGGCCCT
>CAJCJE010000222.1 GCA_903970565.1 Candidatus Melainabacteria bacterium
CCGCGCTCGCGCAGTCCGACGACTGACCGGTCAGGCCGGGGCGGCGCACCGGGTGGTGGCGCGGTGCCAGGCGCTCGCGGTGACCAGGGCCAGGACGACGCCGGCCGCGGCGATCACGCCGATGACCGAGCCGGGGGTGAACGCCTGCGCGAACAGGCCCGCGCCGAGGATGCCGATGCCCTGCGACACCCGCAGTGCCGCGTTGGCCAGTCCCAGCGCCTGGCCGCGCAGATGGTCCGGGACGGCCTGCACGAAACTGGCCTGGGTGACCATGTTGTACGCCGAGCCGATGCCGCTCACTCCCCACAACAGCAGCGACACCACCAGCGGCGGCGCCCACCAGGTCGGCACCAGCACCAGGCAGGCCGCCACGGCCAGTGGGCCGAACAGCGTCAGCCGGGTGTTCGGGCTCAGTCGCTGGAGCACCACCATGCCGAGCACCATGCCGGCCGGGCCGGCGGCCATCAGCAGGCCGACCGCGATGGTCCGGCCGTGGATCTGCGCGGCGTAGGAGACCGCGAGCCCCTCGGGCACCACGTACGCCCCGGACACGCAGGCGAGGCCGACCAGCGCGCGCAGCCTTCGGTCACCGATGACCAGCCGCCAACCGGCGGAGATCGTGCCCCACCAGGACGGTTTCCGGCCGGCGGCCCCGGTCGGCCGGTGCGGGCGGACGCCGAGCGAGACCAGCAGCGCGGAGGCGAGGAAGGTGGCCGCGTCCAGCAGCAGGGCGCGGCTGGTGCCCAGGCCGGCCACCACGGCGCCGCCGACGGCGAAACCGGCCACCGAACCCAACTGGTAGGTGGTCCGCATGATCGTCATACCGGCGACGTACCGGTCGCCGCTCAGCATCGCCGGCACGACCGCGCCGCGCGCCGCCGTGAACGGCGAGGACAGCAGTTGCACGACCAGCAGCAGCACGATCAGCCCGGCCAACGGCTGGCGCGGCCACGCCATCACCACCACCAGCACGGCCCGCGAGATGTCCGCGAGCACCATTACCCGCCGGCGCGGGAACAGGTCGGCGAGGCCGGCCAGCAGCGGACCGCCGGCCAGGTCGGGCAGGAAGGTCATCGCGTAGGTGAGCGCGGCCAGCGCGGGTGAGCCGGTGCGGCTGAACACCAGCACCGACAGGGCGACGGCGGCCAGTTGGTCACCGGCCACCGACAGCGCGTAGGCCGTCCACAACACCCGGAACTCGCCCACCGCGAAGGCGTCCCGGATTTTCGCCGGTCGCGCCGTGGCGGCTCGCTGATCGGTCGTGTCCATCTCGCCCTCGAATCAACCCGAATCAGTCAGATCAACCCAGTGCTGTCGCCTCGCTACCGAGCGTACCGAGCATGACGGGAAAACCAGGCCGGATCGGCGTGAACTCAATCCGGTTGGCGCAACGGTATCGGAGATCCCGGATTGTTCGGACCCTTGGCACCCAACAAGAACGGAGCGGGGCGAATGATGACATTCGCCCCGCTCCGTGCCGAGAACTGCCGAACGGCAACGATCAGCCGACGGTGTAGCTGTAGGGAATCGCGGTCAGTTCGTCCCCGGCGTTGTTGGACACCGTGGTGTCGTCGACGTAGAGGTAACCGGTGACCACGGTGCCCTTCGGCGCCGTCGGGGTGAAGGTGACCGTGATGGTGCCGCTGGCCCCGGCATCCACCTCGACCGGCGTGAACTTCGGCGCGGTGGCCTGGATGCTGGCCAGCCACTGGTCCCCGGTGGAGGAGCTGACCGAGGTGTCGAAGCCCTGGGTGTGCGCGACCAGCGCCAGATTCGCGGTACCGGTGGCCGGACCGGTGAACGGCCCGACGGCGTCGGCCTCCAGCAGCCACTTGCCCTGGCTGACCGGCGGCGCGGCCAGCGTGGCCACCGCGATGTTGCCGGGACCGGGGGTGCCGAGCACCTCCGGCTCACCGCTGTTGGCGGCGAGGTCCGCCGACACCGGGATCGAACCCGAGGTGACCCCGATCAGCGAGGTCGTCTCGGTCGGCACCGTGAACGGCGCCTGCGCGTACGGCGCCAGCGGCACGTTCGCCGCCGACGAGCCGGGGGTCAGCTGCGCGTTGACCAGCGTGGTGGTGCGGGCGTCGACGAAGAACGAACCCGGTGCGGCGCCGGTGTTGTGCACCGTGATCGTCGCGGTGGTCGGCTTGCCGGCCGCCAGCGTGCTCGACAGGCCGCCGGGCACGTTGGCCGAGCCGACGTTCACCTGGTTGAACCGAACCGCGCCGGTGTAGCGCTCCTGGGTGGCCGATCCGCTGACCGGGTTGGCGAAGATCACCACGAACGACCAGCGGCCGGATTCCGGAGCACGCACGTAGTCCTGTAGGGACTTCGCGTACGCGGCCGGGTTGCCGTTGGCGTCCAGCGACTGGACATTGCTGCCCTGGCTGAGGATCTCGCCCTCCGGGCTGACCAGGTAGCCGACCACGTTCTGGTTGACGTCCCCGGCCAGGCTCAGGCTGACGTCGAGGTCGCGCCGGCCGCCCGGCACGTCGAACCAGTAGGTGTTCTGCTGGGCGGGGCCACCGGCCCGCCCGTTGCCGCCGGTGAGGGTCCCGCTGAAGGTGCCCTTTCCGGTGTTGGGTACCAGGCTGCGCAGGGTCAGCGGCACCGCGAAGCGCTGCCTGGTGGAACTGTCCACCTCGACCGCCGCCGAGACGTCGCCGGGCCGGGCCGGGGTGTTCGCGAGAATGTGCAGCGTGCCGGTCTGGCCGGGGGCCAGGTTCAGCCTGGCCGGGGTGACCGAGCCGAAGTTGGCGTAACCGCTGGAGGTGAACGCGTAGCTGACCGGTCCGTCGAATCCGCTCGGCGTGTGCGCGCCGTAGATCAGCGCGGTCCAGGTGCCGGCCATCGGGCTGTGCACGTCGACGTGCCCGAAGTTCGGCGGGGCGCCCGATCCGCTCTGCGGGAAGGTGTAGCCGGCGAAGCCGCCCTTCGGGTCGAGCAGAACCATCGTGAACGAGGACGTGTTGGGCACCGCGTGCCAGGCGATCGAGGCGTCGAGGTGGTCCACGCCGGCCGGGATGGTGACGGTGTGCGTCACGTAGTTGTCGACCGCGCCGCTGGGGCCGGTGAAGGTGGGCCCGCTGGCGGTGGTGTTGAGCACCACGCTGCCGGTCTGGTCGGCGATCGTCCTCGACAACGTCCTGCCGCGCGCGGTCACCGTCTGCGCGGTGGTGCCGACGTTGGTCACGGTCTCGGCGAAGCTCTGCGGAATGCCCGGCGCGGCCACGGCGGTCAGCTGCGAGGTGCCGAACAGCAGGCCGTTGCCGACCGTGGTGCCGGTGCCGTCGGCGTCCTTGACGGACTCGGCCGCCTGCACGGCGGCCAGCGCGTTGAGCAGGCCGGCGCCCTGGCGGTCGGCCGGGTCGTACTCGTCGGTCGCGGTGCTGGTCAGGATCTGCTTGACCAGCGCGGGCGTGGGCTTGGCGCCCCCGTGGGTCCTGCCGTAGGCCTGGATGACCAGCGCGGCCGCGCCCGATATCAGCGGCGCCGCTTCACTCGTACCTCCGAAAGCCTGGATGTTCGAGGGCTGGCCCTGGTAGTTCGTGCAGCCGAGGTAGACCTTCGGGTTGGCCGTGCACAGCGCCCAGCCCTCGTCACCGGGGGCCATCAGGTCATAGACCCGGCCACTTTCGGTGATCCCGCTGGAGCTGATCGCCGAGACGTTGTCGCTGTCCCAGCTGCCGCTGAAGCCGGGCAGATCGTTGCGGGTCTGCGCCATGATCCGGTAGGTGGTGGACGCGCCGGCGCTGATGATGTTCGGGTCGCTGGCCGGGCTGTCGGTGGTGTTGCCGTAGCCAGCGTCGCCCGCGCTGTTCACCACGGTCACCCCCGCCGCCACGGCCGCGTTGTTGGCCAGGCTGAAGGGATCGGTGTTGCTGTCCGGGTACGGGTTGGCGCCGAGCGACTCGTTGATCACGTCGACGTGGTCGACGTTCACCGCGTAGTCGATGGCCTGGACAACGGCGGAGGTCGAGCCGAAACCGTTGGAGGCGATGACTTTCAGGCCGACCAGCGAGGCACCGGGCGCCATCCCGCGAATCTGGATGTCGCAGCCCTTGGGCAGCGCGTTCGCCGGATTGACGAAAGTGGACAGATCGTAGGTCTGCCGGCCCTGCGCGGCGATGGAACTCGCGTCGCCGAAGGCTTCCCGGTCGTCGTTGGGGGTCGCGGTGCCCTCACCGGTGAAGTCCTGGTAGTCGCTGAAGACCTTGCTGCCGTCGGCGCGGATGAAGTCCGGGTTGTTGATGTCGATGCTGTCGGCGAGGTAGGCGACCGTGACACCGGTTCCGGTGACCAGGTTCCGCGCCTGCGGCGTCGCGGGGTCGCTGAAGGCGTCGTTGGTCGCCTGGAGCGCCTCCGGCTCCAGCAGCGGCTTGCCCGGATCGGCCGGGCAGGCCCCGGCCGGTGCCTTCGCCGGCGCGGCCGGGGCGGCCTGCGCGGCGGTCTGTTGCGGTGCCTCACGGATCGGCAGGTCCGGCACGACGGCG
>CAJCJE010000223.1 GCA_903970565.1 Candidatus Melainabacteria bacterium
CCTCGACCACGCCTTCGCCGTGCGCCAGGTGATCTCCGGCCGGGCCCAGCGTGCGATCGAGTTCCGGCCACCAGTGCAACGACAGGCCACGTTCCGGGTCGGGCAGGCAGAGCTTCGGCTGGGCGAGCACCCCGCGACAGAGCGGGCCCGCGTCGGTGAGCCGGGCGCGGCGGCGCTCGGTGTGTAACAGGACCCGGCCGCCGGGCGCGTCGGTGAGCCGGGGGGCGTAGGCGCCGGCCGGCGCGATCCGGCCCAGCGGTTCCCACGGTCCCGTCAGGGATGGTGCCCGCCAGGCGCGGATGGTGTGCTCGGGTCCGATGCTGCCGAGCAGCAGCCAGCCGGACGGCACCCGTTCGAGCACCGGGCACTCCAACTCGTCGATGTCGCCCGGCGCCAGCAGCGGTGGCTGCACCTGCCAGTGTTCGAGGTCGTCCGAGGTCGCCCAGCCGACGCAACCGGCGCGGTCCGGCGGCAGGTCCGCGGCCCGGGCGCACAGCACCATGATCCAGCCGTGGCCGTCCTCGCCGGGCACGACGAACGGGTCCCGCCAGGCCGGTCGCTCGTCGACCCGGTACCAGCGGGGATCGGCCCGCACCACCGGGTGGCTGCCCGCCCGTCGCCAGCCGGTGCCGTCCCGGCGATCGCTGTAGGCCAGGCCGATCGACTGGCACTGGCCCGGTTGGCTGGAGACTCCGGTGTAGAGCATGGCCAGTCCGCCCGGCACCTCGACGTGCGACATCGTCCACACGGCAGCGTCGTCGAACGCCCCCGGTCCGCCGATGCCGAACACCGGTGGGCCGGGTTGCCAGTTCAGCAGGTCCTCGGAGTCGGCCAGGCCGAAGGAGGTTTCCAGGGTGGCCGCGTCGAACGGCTCGACCGGTGGCGCCTGGAGGTGCATCACCCGCCAGCCCGCGGGGCCGGACAGCACGGCGAAGTCGTTGAGGCACAGGCCGGGGGGTGCGTAACGCATCGGTGTGTTTCCCGCCTTTTGAGTAAGCGCTTGTGTACGCCATTACTGGGGATGTAGCAGGACTTTATCCACAGCGCTGGGCGATCGGCAACGTTCGTGAACGTAAAGGTAACGAAGTGAACGTAAGCGCTTGCGGTACAGCCGGAGACGTCATACGGTCACCCGGTCGGGCAGTGAGGCCCCGGGCGATCCGGTCACCACCGACCAGGTGTTCACCAGGAGGTGGAGATGACCGCGACGATCGAGGACGTCGCCCGCGCCGCGAAGGTGTCGACGGCCAGCGTCTCGCGATCGCTGCGCGGCCTGCCGGGTGTGTCCGAGGCGACGCGCGACCGGGTCCGCAAGGTGGCCGCGCGGCTGGGCTATGTCATGTCACCCGCGGCTTCCCGGCTCGCGACCGGGCGCACCAACAGCGTGGCGGTCGAGGTGCCGTTCATCGACCGGTGGTTCTTTTCCAAGATCATCAGCGGTGCCGAGTCGGTGTTCCGGGCGAACGGTCACGACCTGCTGCTCTACAACCTCGGCGATGACGTCGGACGTGCTCGGTTCTTCGCCGATCCGCAACTGGACAAGCGGGTGGACGCGGTACTGGTGCTGTGCCTGGCGCTGACCGAGCCGGAAATCGAGGTGCTGCGTTCGCTGTCCGTGCCGATCGGCCTGGTCGGCGCCTGCGTCGAGGAGTTCCTCGACGTGCGCATCGACGATGTGGCGGGCGCGGCCTCGGCGGTGCAGCACCTGATCAATCTGGGGCACCGGCGGATCGGGCTGATCTCCGGTATGCCGGACGACCCGATGCGTTTCACCGCGCCGCACGACCGCAGGCAGGGTTACCGGGCCACCCTCCAGGCCGCGGGTCTGTCGGTCGACCCGGCGCTGGAGGTGCACGGCGATTTCACCATGGAGGGCGGTACCGCGGCGATGGCGGAGCTGCTCTCCCGTCCCGCTCCGCCGTCCGCCGTGTTCGCCGAGTCGGACGAGATGGCCTTCGGCGCGCTTCGCACCAGCCGCCGGGCCGGTCTCAGCGTGCCGGGCGATCTGTCCATAGTTGGTTTCGACGATCACGACATGGCGGACCTGATGGAACTGACCACGGTCGCGCAACCTGTGCGGGCACAGGGAAATCGCATCGCACAGTTGCTGGTGGACGCCATCGGCCACCCCGGCGAGACGAGGTCGGAGGACCGCACGCTGCCGACCCGGCTCATCGTCCGGGGCACCACCGCGCCACCCGGTCAGCACTTCGCGCGGTCGCGGCACCTGGTCGCGGATCTGTTCGATCACAACGAGTCGGCCGGTCTGCGATGAGAGTGTCCTCCTGCGGCGCGGCTGCCGTCCGGTCCGGTCTGCCGAGAGCGCCACCGGCGCACCGGGGGTGAGCACACCGGCACCAGCGACCAACCCGGAAACCCGGCGACGGCCCTTCCGCGCCCCCGTTCACCGGCGTCCGTGATGCGAACATCCGGCACCGGCCGGCGCCGCCGTTCAGGCGCGCGCTCACGTCACGACGGCCGTATCCGGCCTCAGGATTCTTGCGGCAATGACAGGACCTGTTGTCCTGTCCGCACAATCGCGGTATTTCGTCATGCGCGGCGCTTGCGCGCATTTAGTAGGAGGTAAATAGTGTTACGACCAGCACGTGCCGGTGCGGCCCTCGGTGTGGCGTTTCTCGCGCTGGCTGCGCTGTCCGCCTGTGGCTCCGGTTCGACAGATACCTCGGCCCAGGCGGGCAGCGGTTCCGGCACGATCACGGTGTGGGCGCACGACGGCCAGCCGGAAGAGAACGCAGCCATCTCGCAGGCGGTCAGCGCTTTCAACAATGAGCACACCGGGGTCACCGTCCGTCTCACACTGATCCCGGAGAAGACCTACACCCAGACCATCACCAGCACGAATCCCTCGGCCCTGCCCGACGTGCTGGAGTTCGACGGGCCGACCATGGCCAGCGACGTGTTCGCGGGCAAGCTCTCCCCGCTGAGCGGCCTCGTCAGCGCGAGCACGATCGGCAACCAGACCACCTCGGTCACCGCCCAGAACACCTACCAGGGCAAGCGTTACGGGGTGTCGATCATCGACTCCGGACTCGGGCTCTACGGCAACAAGTCCATGCTGGACGCTGCCGGAGTGGCCTATCCGACCACCTGGCAGAACGCCTGGACCGCGGATGCCTTCCAGACCGCGCTGACGCAGCTCGCGGCCAAGGCACCCGGGCACAAGTCGCTCGACATCCAGGAGAACACCTTTCCGGGGGAGTGGGGCTCGTACGGATTCCTGCCGATCGTGAACTCGGCCGGGAAACTGGCCGTCGCCAACAACACCGCGCAGGGCAACCTGAACAGCCCGGCGGTCGTGGCCGCCATCACGAAGTTCGCGGGCTGGAGCAGCGACATCGATCCCAACACCGACGGCAACGCCTTCACCGCTGGCCGGGTCGCGCTGAGCTGGGTGGGGCACTGGGAGTACCCGACCTACGAGAAGGCGCTGGGCAGCAACCTGGTGGTGCTGCCGCTGCCGAACTTCGGCGACGGTGCCAAGACCGGACAGGGCAGCTGGGCCTGGGGAATCAGCACCAGCAGCAAGAACGGCAAGGCAGCGGGCCGGTTCCTGGACTACCTGATGGGCGACAAGACGGTCGCGGCCTACACCAACGCCGACGGTGCCCCTCCGGGCACCAACTCGGTGCTGGCCACGGACCCGCTCTACCGCTCCGGCGGCCCGCTGAACCTCTACGCCCAGGCGTTGCAACACAGTTGCAGCTCGACCAAGATCACCGCATCCTGCTTTGCCACCCCCCGGCCGGTCACCCCGGCGTACCCGGTGATCAGCGAGCAGTTCTCCAGCGTGATCGAGAACGTGCTCAAGGGTGGTGACGCCGCAACCCTGCTCAACCAGGCGGTCGGCAACATCGACCGGGCGTACCAGGAGAACGACAACTACGGCCAGAACTGAACGTCCGGTGGCCGGCCACCCGGCCGGCCATCGGTATCCGTTTCCAAGAGAAGGACCAGTAGCTTGACCGCACTCGACTCGTTGCCCCAGTCCACCGCTCGTCCGCGGCGCGGCCGGGTCCGCCACGGGCGGGAGTCCGGCGCCGCCGCCCTGATGATGCTGCCGGCCGGCGTCGGGCTCGCCCTGTTCGTCGGCGCCCCCTTCGTGCTGGCGATCTGGCTGTCGCTGCACTACGTCAACCTCCAGTCGATCCTGCCCCCGCACTGGGTCGGCCTGCGCCAGTACGTGCTGCTGTTCACCGATCCCTCGGTACGCGGCGACTTCTACCGGGCGCTGCTGAACAACGGGGTGTTCACGGTCGTCGTGGTGCCGTTGCAGACCGCGCTGGCACTGTTCCTCGCGCTGCTGCTCAACCGCAGGATGCGCGGCACGGCGCTGTTCCGGACACTGTTCTTCATGCCGGTGGTCTTCCCGATGGCCCTGGTCGCGGTGGTGTGGAAACTGATCTTCTCGCCGGACGAACTCGGCATGTTGAACTCCTTTCTGCACACCATCTCCTTCGGTCACATCGGCCCGGTCGACTGGCTCGGCAACCCGCACACCGCGCTGGCGGCGATCATCGTGATGTCGGTGTGGCAGGGCGTCGGCCTACAGATGGTGATCATCCTGGCCGGTTTGCAGGAGATCAGCCCCACGCTGTACGAGGCGGCCTCGATCGACGGGGCCTCCCGCTGGCAGCAGTTCCGTGCGGTCACCCTGCCCGGCCTGCGCAACACGCTGATCTTCGTCTCGACGGTCACCACGATCCTGACCTTCCAGCTTTTCGACCAGGTCTACATCCTGACCCAGGGTGGACCCGTCGACGCCACCACAACCTTGATGTACCAGGCGATCACCGCCGCGTTCACCGAGG
>CAJCJE010000224.1 GCA_903970565.1 Candidatus Melainabacteria bacterium
GCTTCTCGATGGTGTCGACGAAGTCGATCACCGCGCCCTGAAGATACGGCGCGCTCATCCGGTCGACCGCGACCTTGAGACCGCCGAAATCCTGGACCAGGTCGCCGTCGAGGGTGCGCTCGTCGAAGAAGAGCTGGTAGCGAAGGCCCGAGCAACCACCCGGCTGCACCGCGATGCGCAGGTGCATGTCATCCCGGCCTTCTTGGTCGAGCAGCGCCTTGGCCTTGGCGGCAGCCGTGTCGCTTAGCGTGACACCGTGCGTCTCGGTTGCGGTCGTGCTGTCGGCAGTCATCGCTCTCCCTCTGTGGGTCTCGTGGGGCCGCTCACGCGGCGTTCGGCCCCGCACTCAGCCGTTCAACTCTGCTCAACCGGAGCGGTACCGAAGTTGTTCCCGCTCCCCCATCGTCGCACAGCCGCGCGCCGACATTCCCCTGGAATCGGCCGGAGGACCGATCTGGCACAACCGAGTGACTACGAGCACCCCGGCCTGCCTTACCCTGGTGAGGTGAAGTTTCCACGTCTACGCTCCGCCGAGGCCAGCGAATCGGACGAATTGGCCAGCGTCGAGGTAGACGCTGTCGACGAGACGACCGTCACCGGCGGCAAGACCACCGCGAAAAAGGGCAAGCCGACGCCGAAGCGGCGGGATGCCGAGGGCAGGCTCAGGGGCCCGCTGCCGCCTCCGCCACGCACCCAGCGCGAGGCGTCCAAACGCAACGCGGCGCTGCGTCCGGCGGTCAGCAAGGACGACCGCAACGCGGAGAAGGCCCGGCGCCGGCAGGGAATGCTCGATGGCGACGACCGCTACGCGCTGCCCAAGGACCGGGGCCCGGTCCGAGCCCTGACCCGCGACGAGGTCGACTCGCGCCGGCACTTCATCGGCCTGTTCATGCCGCTGGTCGGCGTGGTGCTGGTGATCACGGTCGCCTTCGCCAACAACCCGAGCATCGCCGCCTACAGCGCACCGGCGAGTTTCCTCGTGCTGATCGTCATGATCGCGGAAGGTCTGCTGATCTGCCGCCGAGTGATCAGGAAGATCCGCGAGGTCTACCCGGACGCGACGGATCGCAGCGTGAGCATCGGCTGGTACGCCTTCCAGCGGGCGATGACCATCCGCAAGCTGCGGATGCCGAAGCCGAAGGTCGCACCGGGCCAGCCGGTCTCGGCCCGCCGCTGAACCAGGCCGTCCGCCTTCCCTCACCTGACCTGACACGTCGCCTGACCGGGACCATCGCCTGACCGGGACCGTCGGCCTTCTCACCGGAAGGCCGACGGCATCGGTTGACGGCCGAAAATCCTCGTCCAGCACGCGGACGAACCGCATCGGGTGAGCGTCCGGAACCTGCCTGGAGCGCACTCCAGGTAGTTCGCTTCGCGAACAAAGCATGACTACGCTTCCCGTCATGGAGTTCCGTCGTCTCGGCCGCAGCGGCCTTTCGGTCAGTGAGATCTCATACGGCAACTGGCTCACCCACGGTTCCCAGGTGGAGGAGGAGCGGGCCAACTCGTGCGTCCACGCCGCGTTGGATGCGGGCATTACGACTTTCGACACCGCCGACGTGTACGCGGGTACCCGCGCCGAGGCGGTACTCGGCCGGGCGCTGGCCGGGCAGCGTCGGGAGGGCCTGGAAATCTTCACCAAGGTGTACTGGCCGACCGGTACCGGTGCCAATGACCGCGGCCTCGGCCGCAAGCACATCATCGAATCGGCGAACAACTCGCTGAAGCGGTTGCAGACCGACTACGTCGACCTCTACCAGGCCCACCGGTTCGACCGGACCACGCCGCTGGAGGAGACCTTCCTCGCCTTCGCCGACCTGGTCCGGCAGGGCAAGGTGCTCTACGTCGGCGTGTCCGAGTGGACCGCTGAGCAGATCACCCTGGGTGCCGCGCTGGCCCGCGAGCTGCACGTGCCGCTGATCTCCAACCAGCCGCAGTACTCGATGCTGTGGCGCATCATCGAGTCGCAGGTCGTGCCGGCGTCCGAGCGGGAGGGCCTGAGCCAGATCGTCTGGTCCCCGATCGCCCAGGGCGTGCTGACCGGCAAGTACCAGCCGGGCGGGGAGCCGCCGGCCGGCTCGCGGGCCACCGACGACAAGGGCGGCTCGGACATGATCGCCCGCTGGATGCGCGACGACGTGCTGGAGCGGGTGCAGCAACTGCGTCCGATCGCCGACGAGGTCGGCCTGTCGCTCGCCCAGCTGGCCGTCGCCTGGGTGCTGCACAACCCGAACGTGGCCTCGGCCATCGTCGGTGCCTCCCGGCCGGAGCAGGTGACCGAGACCGCCAAGGCGGCCGGAGTGACGCTCTCCGACGAGATCGTCGCCAAGATCGACGACGTGCTCGGTGACGTCGTCGAGTACGACCCCCGCAGGACCACGTCTCCCTGAGCGGACCGCTCAGGAAGGGACCGCCTGGACGCACTGCCGGGGCGGAGACCGCCCCAACGCCTCCCCGAGGAGACCGAACCCGCTGCTCTCAGCTCGGGTCGGTCTCCTCGGCCGGGAGCAGGCTCATCGGGCCGTAGACCTCGTCGTCGCCCTCGAACAGGGTCACCTGCTGCACGCCGCCCTCCAGCAGGTCCTGCCACTGCTGGCCGAGCCAGTCCTCGGCCTCGGCCTGATCAGCGAAGGTCTCCGCCGGGCCGGCGACCTCCTGACCCTCCGCGTCGGTGTACCGCCAGCGATGGTCCATAGCGCGTGCTCCCGCCTGATGCCCTCGTCGAGTTGCCGTGCCGGTCCGGTCGATTCTGCCGCGATGCCGTGCCACGCGAACCAACGACGCGCGCGATGGCCTCGACGCGCCCGGAAAGTCCCGTGCCAGCGGTGACGCACACTTCGCCCGGTAACGTGACCGCCGCATCTCGCCATCCCGTTGGAGCCGCTGGAGTTGATTGTGACGCTGCGCACATTGGTGCTGGGCGGCGCGCGCTCGGGCAAGTCGGGACATGCCGAGGGGCTGCTGCGCGGCGATGGGCCGGTGAGCTATCTGGCCACCGGTCGACGCGATCCGACCGACCAGGAGTGGAGCGCGCGGATCGCCGCGCACCTCGCCCGCCGGCCGGCCAACTGGGACACCGTCGAGATCACCGACGCCGCCATGCTCGGCGAGCTGATCACCAGGACCATCGAGGCCGATCCGCCGATCATCGTCGACGACCTGGCGACCTGGTTGACCGGTGTGTTGGACGAGGTGCGGGGCTGGGACGGGCGCACGACCGCGCTGCGACTGGCCGAGCAGTACATCGAGAAGCTGGTCACCGCGGTCGCCGGTACCAGGGCGCGACTGGTACTGGTGTCGGCCGAGGTCGGCCTCGGCGTGGTGCCGGCAACCCGTTCTGGCAGGCTGTTTCGTGACCTGCTCGGCACGCTCAACGCGGATCTCGCGCAGGTGTGCGACGAGGTGCTGCTTCTGGTCGCCGGCATCCCGATGCATCTGAAGAAGTCGAAGACCAGCAACTGAAGTTCTGGCGGAGGTAGACGCAATGACGGTCCCGGACAACGCCGGCGTGTTCGCTGTCCAACCACCCGACGAGGTGGCCCGGCAGGCGGCGATGGCCCGGCAGGCCCAGCTCACCAAGCCGGCCGGCTCGCTCGGCAGGCTGGAGGAGCTCGGCAACTGGATCACCGCCTGCCAGGGCAGTTGCCCGCCGCACCCGTTCGAACGGCCGAGGGTGGTCGTGTTCGCCGGTGACCACGGTGTCGCGGCGAGCGGGGTTTCCGCCTATCCCAGTGAGGTCACCGGGCAGATGGTGGCCAACTTCCTGGCCGGCGGCGCCGCGATCAACGTGCTGGCCGCGCAGGCCGGCGCGACCGTGCGGGTGGTCGACATGGCGGTGAACGCGGACACCCCGGACTCGGTGAGCAAGTTCAAGGTGCGGCGCGGCAGCGGTTCGATCGACCGGGAGGACGCCCTCACCGAGGCGGAGACCGAGGCCGCCATCGCGGCCGGCCGGGCCATCGCCGACGAGGAGGTGGACGGCGGGGCGGACCTGCTGGTCGCCGGGGACATGGGCATCGGCAACACCACGCCGGCCGCGGTGCTGGTCGCCGCGCTGGTCGGCGCCGAGCCGGTGGTCGTGGTCGGCCGGGGCACCGGTATCGACGACAACGCCTGGATGCGCAAGGCCGCCGCGATCCGGGACGCGCTGCGCCGTTCCAGGGCCGCGCACAACGATCCACGCGGTCTGCTGCGGATCGCCGGCGGGGCGGACATCGGCGCGATGGCCGGTTTCCTGGCCCAGGCCGCGGTGCGCAAGACACCGGTGATCCTGGACGGCGTCGTGGTGACCGCGGCCGCCACCATCGCCGACCGGCTTGCGCCGGGCGCGCGGGACTGGTGGTGGGCCGGGCACCGCTCGGTCGAACCGGCGCACACGATGGCGCTGAGTCACCTCGGCCTCACCCCGCTGCTGGACATGGACATGCGCCTGGGCGAGGGTTCCGGCGCGGTAGCCGCGCTGCCGCTGGTGCTGATGTCGGCACGGGTACTGGCCGAGATGGCCACCTTCGCCGATGCCGGCGTCTCCGAGTCGGGCGAGTCGGCTGAGTCGACCGTGACCGAGGACACCGCCGACACCGCCGACTCAGCCGAGAACTCCGAGGTCACCACTGGCTAGCCGGCGGTGACCGGCCACGGGGGACCGGCGCCGAGGGCCGGCGGACCGAGACCGGCGGCCGGGCTGCGGTTCGCGCTGTCGCTGCTGACCGTGCTGCCGGTCCGACTCGACGCCGAGACAGTCGTCGACCGGGAACTGGCCGGGTCGGCGATCACCCTGTCGCCGCTGGTCGGGGTGCTGCTCGGTGGTTTCGGCACCGGTGTGCTGGCCGGGTTGCGGCTGATCGGCGCGCCGCCGTTGTTGGCCGGGCTGCTGGTGGTCGGGCTGCTGGCCCTGGTGACCAGGGGGATGCACGTGGACGGGCTGGCCGACACCGCCGACGGTCTGGGCTGCTACGGGCCGCCGGAACGGGCACTCGCGGTGATGAAGGACGGCGGAGCCGGTCCCTTCGCGGTGGTCACCCTGATCGTGGTGCTCGGCGCGCAGGCGGTGAGCCTGGCCGCGCTGGCCGAGGCGGGCCGCTGGTGGGCGGCCGGCCTGGCGATCGCGGCCGGCCGGGTGGCGTTCGGCTGGTGCTGCCGGCGTGGGCTGCCGGCGGCCCGGCCCGAGGGGTTCGGCGCGCTGGTCGCCGGCACCCAGCCGATCACCGTCGCGGTGGGCTGGTGGCTGGTCGCGGCCGGGGTCGGCGTGTTCGCGGTGCCGGGACGCTGGTGGCAGGGGCCGGCCGCGATCGTCGTCGCCGTGCTGCTGGTGTCCGGGCTGGCGGCGCACACCCGGCGCCGATTCGGTGGTCTGGTCGGCGACGTGCTCGGCGCGAGCTGCGAGCTGACCGTGTTCGTGGTCCTCGCCGGTTGCGCGCTGCACTAGCTGTGCTGCTGTTGTGCTGCTGTACTGCTCTGCCTGTCTAGCGACTGTCCTGAGGATCGTCGAACACGTCGGGCGGGAGCGCGGGCGCCGGCCAGGCCGGGTCGGGGCGGAAATCGCACCAGGTGCCGTCGAACGGGAACGCGCCGGACTCGGCCAGCCCGATCAGTCGCTCGCCCTCGGCGTAGAGCCGGGTCAGCTCGTCGGCGCCGAGCCGACCGGCCTCGACGGCCGCCGCCGCCTCGTCCTCGTCCTTCCAGCGCCAGCGGCGGTCGGGGGCGACCGT
>CAJCJE010000225.1 GCA_903970565.1 Candidatus Melainabacteria bacterium
ACCCTCGGCACCCTGACCGATGAACTGAACCACCAAGGGCTGCGCCTGCCCGAAACCAAGAACCTGCCGGAACGGCCAGTGCATATCCAGCACGTCCATCGCATCCTGCACAACGCCTACTACAAGGGCATCGTCACCTACAACGGCGTGCAGTACGAGGGCGAGCAAGAAAAGCTGGTGGACGAAAACACCTTTGACCTGGTGGAAGCCATCATGACGGCCCGCAACCTGAACAAGGACAAGAGCAAGAAGCATCCGCATCCGCTGAAGGGCAACCTGTTCTGTGCCCAGTGCGGGCGACGGCTGGGCATTTCGGCGCCGACCAACCGCTACGGCGTCACCTACCCGTACTTCTACTGCTTGGGCAGGCAGAAGGACACTGGTAGCTGCGACCAGCCGTATGTGTCAGTGGCCGAACTGGAAGCAGCGGTCGCGGACTATTTCCGGCGCGTGCGCGTTCCGGAAGTCCGGCTGCAAGCCTTGAAGCAGCAGATCTTGGCAGCGTTCGCCGGCAAACATGCTGACGGAGAAGCCGAGATCACCAAGCAGAAGGCCCGCATCCTGCGCCTCAAGCAACGTGCCACCAAGAACAAGGATGCCTACTTCGCCGAGGCCCTGAGCCTTGAAGACTTCAAGCTGGAGCAGGACCGGATCAGCGGCGAGGTTGCCTCGGCTGAGCAGACGATCGCCAAACTGACGGTCACGCTGGACTCGATCGAGCGCAGCCTGGACCAAGCGTTGAGCGTGCTGCTCGACCCCTACAAGTTGTTCACTGAAGCACCGGACGGCCTCAAGCTGATGCTGGTGCAAGCGGTGTTCGAGAAGCTGTGGGTCATGGGGCATGAGGTGGTGGGCAGTGAGCTGACGGACACGTTCCATGAGCTGCTGACCCATGAGGCACAGATCACACTGGCCGCCCAAGGGCAGGCAGCAGAGACTGCTGCTGACGCGCTGGGGCTGGATGATGCGGCACCGATGTACTTCCGGCACCGCGTGAGCGTTGGTGACGATGATGGAGACGACGAAGACCTGTCTGCCCTGGTAGGGCGACTGTGGGTCGAGCGGCCACGGGGCGAACTGCCCCTGGACAGCAAGAACCCGGTCCCACCTGTGGTGGAACCGGGTTCAAACGTCGAACATCTGGTCGGGACGACAGGATTTGAACCTGCGACCCCTTGACCCCCAGGGTAGTCCACACAAGGGCTTCACCTGCGGAAATAGAGAAACCCCAGCACAAACCGGGTCCATTAAGGTCAGTTGAATGCAGTTCAGGTAGCCAGGTGCAGATTCCCCGCTCCTGATTCGCTCCTGCTCCAGCAAACGACCGACACACCGACTACCGCCGACGCTGGGGCGCTTTCACCGCGCGCTGCGATGTCAGGTCAGTGCCCTCCACCGCCGCACGCAGGGCCGGACCACAGTGTGAGGTCGTCAGGCCCAGCCCGGTGGTATCGCTGGCGAAGCTCTGCAAAGGATCGGGCATCCGCACCTCAACTTGCGCACGCGAGCGCTCGCTCCCAGCGTCGAGGCCGGCGCCCGGCACGGTGACGAACTCGGCCAGTTCTGGATAGCCCAGACTGGTCACCACATTCCGCAGGAACCGCCGACAACACTCCGCGTCAACCCGATGCAGGCGCTCCTGGGCAAGAACCAGACCGCTCAGGCCACGAACCCGTTCGGCGAGGGACAGCCGCAGTGCGGCGGGAACGTGGGCGACGATCCAGTCAAGGTTGCCTACCTCTAGTTGGGCCGCCGGACCGACCTGCATGTACGCGTCCACCAGGCCGCGATCAACGCTACTTTCGTAGAGATGGAACATGGCCAGCACCGAGCCGGGGTGTGCCCATGCCATCGCTTCCACCATCTGTTGCCACCGGTTCCCGATCGCGGTCCACGCCATCACAACCCGTTCCGGCAGATCCTCCTCGCCAGGCCGCAGGAAACGTCGAGTCCGTTCGCCTTCGCGTAGGGCCAGCGCGCTGGTCGCGTTCCCACATGCCTGCCCCCCGACCACGGCGCCCAGCCAACCCGGTAGCGCCTCCTGGTTGACGAACCACTTGGCGCCAAAATTGGTCGACAATTCCCGCCCCGCGAACTCTGCCGCAGCGACCTCAACGAAGCGTTCATACCGGAGTTGGTGTTCCCGCGGTGTGCGACCTTGCGCAACCCAGTCTGCAATCGCCATCACTGCCATCCGCTCTCCCGCCGGATCAAGCACCTCCTGCACACGCCGAACGATCTCCTCGCGGCGTCGGAACTCCTCCTCCCATAGGCTAGCCAGCGGCTCGAACGCCATCTCCGCACGTTCACCTCGGTCCAGCCACCAGTCATACCGGCACGGCAGAACGTCCAACGCGAGATCGCCAGCGTCGAAACGATCCTCGGCGTCCCTGGTAGCCGACATGAGCTTCACCAACCGGTGCGCGGCCAGCACATACCGTCCCAACGGCCCTGGTGGATCACAGTGCACCTTTGCGGGAAGGACCCGGTGGCCCAGCACGCCAGCGTCCGGCTGCCGGAACACCTCAGACCGAGCCTCCGACCTCAATGCCGAGCAATCCGGATCCCCATGCCACCGCGTCCCCGACTTCGTCGTCCACAGGTGGACCTCGACACCAGCCCACGGACCCAACGGCAGATCCTCAAGCTGCAGCCGCGCGGGCTCGCCCGCCCCATCGCCGATCACCCGCAACATGAATCACCCCTGTTACCGACAACACCACATTCGGAAACCATCATTGATCTCGCGACAGAACCGGCTCTCGAGCAGCGGTGCTTGACCAGGTGCCATGCTACTTGCCCGGAGTGGATGCAGCCGTGTGGAGAAACGCGCCGCATCCCGAGGGGTACGACACGACGTTACCCACCCTCAGGGGCGAGACAATGACAGCATGAAGCTAACCCAGGAACTGGTGACTCGGGCTTGAGCAGCGACTCGGGCGCCGGCACGGATCCAGACGAGTTCCAGCGGCAAGTTTGGCGGTTGCGCCAGCATCTGAGCGACAAGGAGCCCGAGGAACTGAGGCAAGCCTACGTCGCCCAGCCGGGTACCAGGCCGCTATTCTCGGGGACCACAGTGTCGGCGGTGGGCGTGCGGGGTTCGGAGCAATGCTGGGAACCTGTGGATCTGCTGGTGAGGGGCGTACCTTCCCAGTGATCA
>CAJCJE010000226.1 GCA_903970565.1 Candidatus Melainabacteria bacterium
AGGGCCTGCTGCCATTGGTCGAGCAGCTCGGCATCTGCCGCCCCGGCGGGCCTGCCGAGTTCGATGTCGCCGAAGTTCGGGATTGTCATGCGCTCTCCTCCAGCACCCGCCACACACCGCGCAGGACGACGAGTGCGTCACAGCCACGGTAGAGGAACTCCTCGACGCCGGCCTGTGCGTAGGCCGCGTTTCGCGCGCCGGCCAACAGGACGCGGCGCGCGCCGGCCTGTTTCAGCGCGGCGGCCAGTGCTTCGGCGTGTTCGGCGTAGGAGCGGTCGGAGCCGCAGATGCAGACCAGGTCGCTGCCACTGTCCCGATAGGCCGCGAGCACCGCGTCGACATCGGCGGTCGCGCCCGCGGTCGGGGTGTCGAATCCCCCGGCCTGCAACAGGTTCCCGGCGAAACTGGCCCGCGCGGTGTGTGCGGCGACCGGGCCGATGGTGGCCAGGAAGACGACCGGCCGGGCCCCGGTCTCGGCGAGCACCGCGTCCGAGGCGTCGCGCAGTTGCTCGAAGTCCGCCGCGTAGCGCCGAACCGGCAGCCCAGCGGAGGTGGCACGCACCGGCAGCGGAGCCCGGTCGAGCGGTTTCTCGGCCAGGTTGGGGAATTCGCTGACGCCGGTGATCGGATCGGTGCGGGTGGCGATGTTCGCGCCGCGCGCCGCCCAGGTCGAGGCGAGCCGGTCGGCGAAGGCACCGGAGCCGAGTTCGGCCGCGATCCCGCCGGCCCGTTCCAGTTCGGTGAACACCGCCCAGGCGCGTTCGGCGAGCCGTTCGGTGCGCGACTCCACGTACCAGGAGCCGCCGGCCGGGTCGATCACGCCGGCCAGGTGCGACTCCTCCAGCAGGACCGCCTGGGTGTTGCGGGCGATCCGGCGGGAGAACGCGGTGTCCGCGCCGACGGCACGGTCGAACGGAACGACGGTGACCGCCTCCGCGCCGCCGACACCGGCCGCGAAGCAGGCGATCGTGCCGCGCAGCATGTTCACCCACGGGTCGCGGCGGGTCATCATCACCGAGGAGGACACCGCGTGCTGCCGCTGGCCGGCGCCCCTGCCGATGCCGACGACCTCGCCGACGCGCGCCCACAGCCTGCGGGCGGCGCGCAGTTTCGCGATGCCGGCGAACTGGTCGGCGGTGACCGCGTAGCGGAACTCCAGCTGCCGCGCGGCGACCTCGACGTTCAGCCCCGCGTCGGTCAGCGCCCGCAGGTAGGCGACTCCGGTGGCGACGGCGGCGCCGAGTTCCTCGGCGTCGGAGCCGCCCGCGTCGTGGTAAGGGAGGGCGTCGACGACGATGGTGCGCAGCCGGGGATACCGGTTGGCGTAGCGGGCGGCGAGGGTCGCGGCGACGGCGGTGTCCTCGGCGAGTTGGCTGGCGGAGGCACCGGTTCGGGCGGCGAGGCCGATCGGGTCGAAGCCGAGGTTGCCGAGCACGGCGCTGTCGGGGATGCCGCGCGCCGCGTTCAGTTCCAGCAGTGCCGCGGCGGCCCGCGCGGTGTCCTGGCCCGCGTCGAGGACGACCGGGGCGAGGTCGAGGAGGACCTCGGCCAGCGCGGCCGGCAGATCCGCGACGCCCAGCGCGTCCGGGCCCAGTGCCAGCCACAGTGAGCTGACGCCGTTCTCCAGATCGGCGAGGACGGCCTTGTTGACCTCGGCGGGGTCGGTGCCGGTATGCCTGGCGCGGACGTCCCAGCCGGTGCTGACGCCGCCCTCGGGCCGGGCGCCCCGGACGAAGGGAGGCACGCCCGGCAGGCCGACCGAGGCGTCACGGGGGCGGTCGGCCTCGGTGTAGAGCGGGGCGATGGTGATCCCGTCGTAACTGGTGGTGGCCAGCAGCTGGGCCGGCGCGTCGGCGAGCTGCTCGGCGGAGTACCCGGCCTTGGCGAGCACGCCACGGACGAGTTCCTGCCACTGCTGCTCGCCGGCGCCGGGAAACTCAGCGGCCAGCTCAAGATTTCCCGGCGGCATGGTCATGCCTTTCGATGTTACGGGCGCGTGGCGAAACTGCCATGTGAGGCTAGTCGCCGAAACGATTCAGAGCGCCTGAACCACAGCAACTCTGGGGACCTCTCCAGAGTGTCCTCCTGGTCGGTGACACCCCGAAACGACAGGCTGATGGCTGATCGCCGGCGGCTCCGACACAATGAGCGGCGTGCCACCACCCACCGTTGATCGACGCGAGAATGATCGGCTGATCGCCGGCCGATACCGACTCGGCCGGGTCATCGGCAAGGGCTCGATGGGCATCGTCTGGAATGCCTACGACGAGGTGCTGCACCGGCCGGTCGCGGTGAAGGAGGTCCGGCTGCCACCGGGGATGCCGGCGGCGGAGGCCGACTCGGTCCGGGAACGGACCCTGCGCGAGGCCAGGGCCATCGCCGCGCTCACTCACCCGAACGTGATCTCGGTGTTCGACGTGGCCAGGCACAACGGCGAGCCGTACGTGGTGATGGAGCTGGTCGCCTCGCGCAGCCTCGCGGAGCTGATCCGCCGGCACGGCGCGTGCAACGCCGAACAGGCCGCGCAGGTCGCCGACTCGGTGGCCGCCGCGCTGGAGGCCGCGCACCGTCGCGGTATCACCCACCGGGACGTCAAACCGGGCAACGTGCTCATCGGCGACGACGGGCAGGTCAAGCTCACCGACTTCGGCATCGCCAGGAACATGTCCGAGGTCACCATGACCAACAGCGGACTGATCCTCGGTACGCCCGCGTTCATCGCGCCGGAGTCCGCGTCCGGTGATCCGATCACCCCCGCCGCCGACCTGTGGGGGCTCGGCGCGACCCTGTTCGCCACGGTGACCGGCCGGCCCCCCTACGACGCCGGGGACGACCCGGTGGAGACCGTCACCCAGGTCGTGCACGGCGAGATCCCCCGGCTGGACGCGGACAGGCCGCTGGCCGGGGTGATCAGCGCGCTGATGGTCAAGGACCCCGGCGAGCGGATCAGCCTGGTCGAGGTGCGCCGCCGGATTCGGCCGCTGCTGCCCGATCCGGGCGCCAGCGTGTTCCCGGTGGACAACCCGGAGGACCCGGACTCGCCGGCCGACAACGGTCGCCGGGCGGTGGTGCTCGAC
>CAJCJE010000227.1 GCA_903970565.1 Candidatus Melainabacteria bacterium
ACGGTTGACCGCCTCGCGCCACCGGCCCTCGAACGGCAGACCGACCCGGTAGTCGTGACGCGGCACCCCGGAGAAGTTCGCGACACAGGCCAGCACCGCGTCCGGCGCGGTCAGACCGCCGTTGCGCAGGAAGCACACCACGTTGTTCGCGGAGTCGTTCGCGTCGATCCAGGCGAACCCCTCCGGTGAGGTGTCCGCCGCGTAGAGCGCCGGGCTGTTTCGATAGGTCGTGTTGAGGTGGCCGAGCAGGTCCTGCACTCCCTGGTGCAGCGGCTGCGCCAGAAGGTCCCAGTCCAGCGACTGATCCTCGGCCCACTCGTGCACCTGACCGAACTCGCCGCCCATGAACAGCAGCTGCTTGCCGGGATGCGCCCACATGTAGGCCAGCAACGAGCGCAGGCCGGCGGCCTTGTTCCAGTCGTCACCGGGCATCCGGCCCCACAGCGACCCCTTGCCGTGCACCACCTCGTCGTGCGAGAGCGGCAGCACGAAGTTCTCGCTCCAGGCGTACATCAGCGAGAAGGTCATCTCGTTGTGGTGGTAGCCACGGTGCACCGGATCATGGCTGAGGTAACGCAGGGTGTCGTGCATCCAGCCCATGTTCCATTTGAAACCGAACCCGAGGCCGCCGAGGTGGGTTGGTCGCGTCACGCCCGGCCAGGCGGTGGACTCCTCCGCGATCATCACCGCGCCGGGGTGGCGCTTGTAGACCGTCGCGTTGAGTTCCTGTAGGAAGGCCACCGCGTCCAGGTTCTCGCGGCCACCGTGCACATTGGGCAGCCACTCGCCGTCCTTGCGCGAGTAGTCCAGGTAGAGCATGGAGGCGACCGCGTCCACCCGCAGCCCGTCCACGTGGTACTCGGCCAGCCAGAACAGTGCGTTGGCGACCAGGAAGTTACGCACCTCGCGACGGCCGAAGTCGAAGACCAGCGTGCCCCAGTCGGGCTGTTCGCCACGGCGCGGATCGGAGTGCTCGTAGACCGGGGCGCCGTCGAACCGGGCCAGGGCCCACTCATCGCGCGGGAAGTGCGCCGGCACCCAGTCCATCAGCACGCCGATGCCGCGTGAGTGCAGGTGGTCGACGAAGTAGCGGAACTCGTCGGGGGAGCCGAACCGAGGCGTCGGCGCGTAGTAGGAGGTCACCTGGTAGCCCCAGGACCCGGCGAACGGGTGCCCGGCCACCGGCAACAGCTCCACGTGCGTGAAACCGGTCTGTTCGAGGTAGTCGCCGAGTTGGCTGGCGAGTTCGCGGTAGTCCAGGCCCTTGCGCCAGGACCCCAGGTGCACCTCGTAACAGCTCATCGGGCGCCGCGACCAGTCGGTGGCGTCGCGCTGCACCATCCACTCCGTGTCGGTCCAGGTGTAGTCCGACTCGTAGACCACCGACGCGGTGGCCGGCGGGGTCTCGGTGGCGAAGGCGAGCGGGTCGGCCTTCTCGTGCCAGTTGTTGTCGGCGCCGAGAATCCGGAACTTGTAGCGGGTACCGGCCGGCAGGCCGGGGATGAACACCTCCCACACACCGGAGGAACCCATCGACCGCAGCGGATTCGCCCGTCCGTCCCAGCCGTCGAAGTCGCCGCAGACCCGGACGCCCCTGGCACTGGGTGCCCAGACCGCGAACGAGGTGCCGGTCACCGGACCGGCGGGGGTGTCGTAACTGCGCCGGTGCGCGCCGAGAACCTCCCAGAGCCGTTCGTGCCGGCCCTCGCCGATCAGGTGCAGATCCAGCGAGCCGACCGTGGGCAGCCAGCGGTACGGATCGTCGAGTACCTCGGTCCGGTCGCCATAGCGCACCTCGAGCCGGTAGTCGCCGGGTGGTTCGGACACCGCGCCGGAGAACAGTCCGGTGGCGATCTCCACCAACGGATGGCGTTGTTCGCCGAGCAGCACAAACACCTCGGTCGCCCCCGGCCGCAGTGCCCTGACCGCCGTGCGCGTCTGCTGGATCGTGGTGCCGCTGGTGCTGTGCGCCTGCATCGGATGCATACCCAGGACGCCATGCGGATCATGGTGCGCACCGGACAACAGGCGGGAGACCTCACTGGGTGAGGGCGCGTGCTCCGGCCGATCGGTCGGCTCGTTCACCTGAACTCCTTCGCCATAGTCGGGGAGTAGCCGATGCGCCGTCCTCGCAAACCTGTCCACGCCGTGGCGTGAACCTGTCTGCCCGAGGTGACGCACTGATCCGCTCATTCTGCCGCCGCCCGGTCAACCAGCCACCATCGGCTGCCGGCGAGTCGATCTTCTCCTGGTTTCGATCATGCCGGTTCCCCCGGACGAAATCCCAGAACGTCACCCGGAAGTAGTCCCGGAACGGACGACACGGCACGGGGACGCCGTCGGTGCACGACTTGTCGATCAGCAATGACTAGGCTTGAAAACGGGGTTCCCCCAAGCGATCCCCTAATCAGTAAGGGGATCGGCGACCGGCGTCGCGAGGCGGAGTTCGCCTGCGGCGGCGGTCGCCGAACGCGCCGTGTACCGAGCATGGCGCAGTGCGCCGCGCAGGGGGCCGTGTGTCGAGCGTGGTGTTGCGTTGTCCGGCCTGGCGGCCTGGAGTCGCTGCTCTCGGACGGTCAACCCTGGGAGATGTAGGACTCCAGTTGTTCCCGGTCGCTCTCCAACTGCCTGATCCGGTTCTTGACCACGTCGCCGATGCTGACGATGCCGGCCAGCCTGCCGTCGACGAGTACCGGCATATGCCGGATGCGGCGCTGGGTCATGGTCTCGGCCAGGCTGTCCACGGTGTCCTGCGGCGAGCAGGTCACCACGCTGCTGGTCATGATCTCGCCGACGGTCGCGGTGAGCAGGCCGCTGCCGCGTTCGCGCAGTCGCCGGACGATGTCACGTTCGGAGACGATGCCGACGACATCGTCTCCCTCGGTCACCACGGCGGCGCCGATGTTGTGCTCGCCGAGTACCCCGAGCAGTTCGTTGACGGTGGCGGTCGGTGCGATGGTGGCAACCGCAGAACCCTTGTCGCGCAGTAGGTCCGAGATTTTCATCCGTTTCCCCGATCCGTCCTGGGAGACCGGACCCCGTTGACCGGTCGCGGTGCCAATCAGGCTAGATGGTGATATACATCACGGGAAGTCCGCAACGGGATCATTACCCGGATCGGCCAGCCCAGCGGGTTTCGGTACCGGTTCAGTGCCCTACCGCGACGCCGGCGGCGACTGCGATGGTGTCGACAGGGCCTGCTCGGCTCCCGTCACGGGGGCGAAGGTGCCGCCGGCCTTGGCGAACCCTTGCCGAACAGCGTGCGCTGGGCGTAGTCGAAGGCGATCGAGGTGGTGCGGCTGACCGGCGTCGACGGTTCGGGTCCGCTCGGCGTGCTCGGGTAGTTCGGCAGCGCGGTCATGCCGTGCAGTACCCGGTTGGTCACCCCGTTGGGCTTTGTCGCGTACATGTCCACGGCCAGCGAGACGTTGTCGAGGTCGGCTAGCGTCCAGGCCCACTGCGCGGACCCGTCCAGTCCGGTGACGACCGGCCCGCCGCCGCGTAGCACCTGGTTCGAACCGACGTAGCCGACGGTGCCCGGCGCGGCCTGCCAGATCACCCTGCCCTGGTAGAGCACTTCGGACACCTCGTAGGGCTGGTGGTACTGGCCGTTGTTCGGGCCGATCATGAACGCGGCCGCGGCGAGCAGCGGGGTCGCGGTGACGTCGTCGTCGGTGGGCGGGACGTCCTTCGGGTTCGAGTCGCTGATGCCGACCTGGCCCAGGGCGCTGATCGCGTCCGGCCAGTCCGCCTTCGGGTCCACCGACACGCCGTCGGCCAACGCGGTGGACACGGCCGAGCCGGTCGGCCCGGCCGCCTGGAGGGCGTCGTCGAAGCCCTGGGTCAGGTAGTCGGGACCGCCGTAGAAGCCGAGCACCGCACCGCTGGTGGTATCGACCGCGGTCAGTCCGACATGCACGTTCAGGTCGGCCGGATTGCGCGTCGGGTCCAAAGAGGACAAATCCCGCTGGACGGCGGCCCGCGCGGCCTGCATGTCGGCCTGCCGGAAGGTGGTGATCACGGTGTAGCCGCCGCGGGCGATCATGTTCGAGTCCGGCACGGCCGGGTCCTGGGCGTGCAGTTTGTCCAGGTACTGGGTCGCGCCGTTGACCAGGTAGCCGTTCATCCCGGCCAGATCGTTGGGCTGGTAGGGGATCGGGGTCGGGAAGGTCAGCGTGTCGCGCACCGACCTGGTCAGCCAGCCCTCGGTGACCATGCCGTCGAGCACGTAGTTCCACCTGGCCGCCAGCGTCCTGGCCGCGCCGGGATCGGTCGAGGCGGTGCCGAAGTAGTACGGCTGCCGCACCAGGGAAGCCAGGTACGCGGCCTTGGCCGGGTCGTGGGCCAGCGCGCTCACCGGCTCGCCGAAGTAAGTCCGCGCGGCGGTCTGCACGCCGTAGGCACCGCGCGAGAAGTAGATCGTGTTCAGGTAGTTCCGTAGGATCTGGTTCTTGGACAGCTGGCCGTCGATCTTGATGGAGACCAGGATCTCGTCGAGTTTCCTGCTGTAGGTCTGCTGTTCGGTCAGGTAGTAGTTCTTCACGTACTGCTGGGTGATCGTGGAACCGCCCTGGAGGTTGCCGGAGGCGGTGAGGTCGTTTTTGGCCGCGCGCAGGATGCCGGTCGGGGAGACGCTGGCCTCGGTGTAGAAGGACCGGTCCTCGGCGGCGAGCAGGGCGTGCTGCACGTCGGGCGGAATTTGGCTCAACGGCACCGAAACCCGGTTGACGCCGACATGCGCGATCTGGGTCCTGCCGTCGGCGTAGTCGAAGATGGTGGCCTGCGCGGTGGCGAAGTCGTTGGGCCGCGGGATCTGCACCTCGTGCAGGGCATAGCAGAACCCGCCGACCAGCAGCGCGAGGAACCCGAACGCGGTACCGAGAATCAGCCGCCAGGACGGTAGCCAGTGCCGGATTCCGCTACGGCCGCGACGCGGATAGTCGATGAACCGGCGCCGCCGCTTCGGTGCGCGCCGCGGTCGTGGGGGCGTTCGTTCGATGGCATCGGACTCATCGGTGGCCGTGGTTGCGGTTGTCGCGAGAACCTCGTCGACGGCCAGTTCCCCGGTGATGGTGATCGGTTCGTCGTCCCCGTCAGCGGGGTGGATCAACTGCCCGCGCACGCTGCGCCGCCTTTCCCCGATTCGCGGTAACGCAAGTGACCGTTCCGTTATCTACGTGTCCAAGACGCGGATTCGGGACGAGATGTTGTCCGGCCCGCGCGACTCGTTGATCTTGTTGGCGACGGGGTGACATCCGTTGCGGCAGTTGGCTAGGATGTGGCCGCGCGGTTGAGGCCGCCGCCCGTCCGCGGGAAGGGCCGAGCCCACCTCTGAACTGCGACAAGGCCACCACATCTTCTTTCCCGCCCGGTGCCAGCGGACAACGGGCAGGTTGGGAAGGAAGCGCCATGCCCACCGCACTGCCCCTCGCCGCGAACCTCGATCAGTTGCGCAAACAGGCCAAGGACCTGCTGCGCGGTCAGCGCGCCGGTCAACCGAGGGCACTGGCCCGGTTCGCCGACAGCGGCCTACGACTGGGCACGCCGATCAGGCTCGCCGACGCCCAGTTGGTCCTGGCCAGGGAGTACGGCTTCGCCAGTTGGCCGAAACTGCGCGCGTACCTGCTGCGTGTCCAGGCCAACGGCCCCACCCTGCAACACGCCTACCAGGCAGACCTCGGCTACTACGCCGACCGCGCGGCCGGCCTGCTCGCCTCGGCGCAGGACGGCACCGAACCGGCCGTGCGGACCTTCGCGCACTGGCAGGCGCCGTTGACCAAACAGGGCGCGCGCGCGGTCGTCGCGCGCGAACACGGCTTTTCCAGCTGGCCGGCACTGCGCGCGCACGTCACCGGCCTGGCCGGCAGCGGCGAACCGTTCGCCCGCGCCTACCAGGCCATCGAGGCGAAGGACCTGGACGCGCTGGCCGGCCTGCTCGATCGCTTTCCCGATCTGGTGCACGCCCTGGGCACCAACCGCAACGACCTGCTCGGTCTGGCCCTGGGTACCCGCGACGAGCGCCTGGTCGAGTTGGTGATCCGCCGAGGCGCCGACGTGACCAGGGCCAACGCCCACGGCTCGACCCCACTGCACAACGCCGGCCGGCCCGACCTGACCCGACTGCTGTTGGCGGCCGGCGCGCCGGTCGAGGGGTCGGCGCGCGGCGACGGGGGCACCCCGCTGGCCTTCGCGCTGTTCTGGGGAAGCCGGGAAACCGCCGAGCTGCTGGCCGAACACGGCATTCTGCCGGCGAATCTGCGCATCGCCGCCGGACTGGGCAAGCTCGACCTGATCGACGCGCTGCTGGCCGCCGACGGGACCTTGTCCGATGCGGCCGGCGCGCACCGGGCGTTCTACCGCCCGCACAGTGGTTTTCCGGCCTGGCGGCCCGGCAACGACCCGCAGCAGATCCGCGACGAGGCACTGACCTGGGCTGCCCGCAACAACCGCGTCGCCGCGATCGAACGCCTGGTGGCCAGGGGAGCGGACCCCTGCGCGGACGTGTACCGGGGAACGGCACTGACCTGGGCGGCGTTCACCGGAAGCACGGCGGCGGCGCGGCGCCTGGTCGAACTGGGCGCCGACCCCGACCAGCAGGCCACCTTCGGTGGTCCGGAACACGGCAAGGGCGTCACCGCACTGCATCTGGCCGCGCAGAACGGCCGGACCGAGACCGTGCGCGCGCTCCTGGCCCTCGGCGCCGATCCGAGCATCCGCGACGACCTCTACCACGGTGACGCGCGGGGCTGGGCGCTCAACGGCGAACATGCTGAACTGGCCGAGGAACTGCGGGCCAGGATCGATTTCTAGCGGCTGCGAACGACCGCTGGCGAATGGTGGCGTG
>CAJCJE010000228.1 GCA_903970565.1 Candidatus Melainabacteria bacterium
GATGCGCAGCTGACCGAAGTGGAACACGCTGGCCGCGAGCACCGCGTCCGCACCGGCCGCGACGGCGGGCGGGAAGTGCTCGACCGCGCCGGCCCCGCCGCTGGCCACCAGCGGCACGTCGACGACGGCCCGGACCAGCCGGATGAGTTCGAGGTCGAAGCCGGCCTTGGTGCCGTCGGCGTCCATCGAGTTCAGCAGGATCTCGCCGACGCCGAGTTCGGCGCCGCGCGCGGCCCAGTCGACCGCGTCGATGCCGGTGCCGCGCCGGCCGCCGTGCGTGGTCACCTCGAATCCGGAAGGCGTCGGCCGAGCGTCGGCCGGTACCCGGCGGGCGTCGACCGACAGCACGATGCACTGCGCGCCATAGCGCCGGGAGGCCTCGCGAAGCAGCTCCGGCCGGTCGATGCCGGCGGTGTTGATGCTCACCTTGTCCGCGCCGGCCCGCAGCAGCCGGTCGATGTCGCCGACCGAGCGCACCCCGCCACCGACGGTCAGCGGGATGAACACCGCCCCCGCCGTGCGGGAGACCAGGTCGTAGGTGGTCTCCCGGTCCGAAGAGGACGCCGTGACATCGAGGAAGGTCAGTTCGTCGGCGCCTTCGGCGTCGTAGGCGGCCGCGAGTTCGACCGGGTCGCCGGCATCGCGCAGGTCGGTGAAGTTGACCCCCTTGACCACCCGCCCGGCATCGACGTCCAGACAGGGAATGACACGAACCGCGACCGGCATACCCCAAAGCCTACGCAGGGCCGGCGGGCCGGTGAAAAGCTAGGGTTGGTGTGGTGAGCACCGAACTGGAGCGGCTGACTGCCGCGAAGTACCTGCTGTTGACCACCTTCCGCAAGGACGGCCGCGCGGTGGCGACCCCGGTCTGGTTCGCGCGGGAGGACACCGACCTGGTGGTCTGGACGGTGACCGACTCCGGCAAGGTCAAGCGCATCCGGCGGGACGGCACGGTCACCATCACCGCCTGTGACGTGCGCGGCAAACCGCGCGGTGTGGCCCTGCCGGCCACGGCCCGGCTGCTGGACGCGGCCGGCACCCAGCGCACCAGGGACGCGGTCGCCAAGCGCTACGGCCTCTTCGGTTGGGTGACCATCCAGGTCAGCCGGCTGCGCCGGGGCGCGGCCGGCACCATCGGTATCGCGATCACGCCCGAGGCGGAGTGAACCTCGAGCACCCGGTCAGGCGACGGCGGCGAGTGCTTCCGGCAGGGTGAACGCCCCGGTGTAGAGCGCGGTGCCGATGATGGCGCCCTCGACGCCGTCCAGGGCCAACGCCGCCAACGCGATCAGGTCGTCCACGCTGGACACTCCGCCGGAGGCGATGATCGCGGCGTCGGAACGTTCGCAGATGTCGCGCAGCAGCTCGACGTTCGGTCCCCCCAACATGCCGTCCCGGCCGACGTCGGTGATCACGTAGCGGGCGCAGCCGTCACGGTCCAGCCGTTCGATGGTCTCCCACAGATCACCGCCGTCGGCCGTCCAGCCCCTGGTCGCCAACCGGTGACCGGCCTCGGTGATCCGCACGTCCAGGCCGACGGCGATCTTCTCGCCGTGCTTGGCGATCATCCGCGCGCACCACTTCGGGTCCTCCAGCGCCGCCGTGCCGAGGTTGACCCTGGCGCAGCCGGTGGCCAGCGCGGCGGCCAGCGACTCGTCGTCGCGGATTCCGCCGGAGAGTTCGACGGCGATGTCCAGCTTGCCGACGACCTCGGTCAGCAGCGCCCGGTTGCTCCCCCGCCCGAACGCCGCGTCGAGATCGACGACATGCACCCATTCGGCACCGCCGGACTGCCAGTTCAGCGCCGCCGCGAGCGGATCGCCATACTCCTTTTCGGACCCGGCGGCGCCCTGTACCAGGCGGACAGCCTTACCGTCGACGACATCCACAGCGGGCAGCAGCGTGAAATTCACGGCAACACCCTAACCCGAATGCCACCCTGCTCAGCCGACGGCGGCCTTGAGCCAGTTCTCCAGCAGGGTGGCACCCGCGTCGCCGGACTTCTCCGGGTGGAACTGGGTGGCCATCAGCGGCCCGTTCTCGGCCGCGGCCACGAAGTCCACACCGTGCGTGGCCCAGGTGACCGCCGGTGGGCGGATCGGCGAACCGCCGGCCAGGGTCCACTCACGCGCGCCGTAGGAATGCACGAAATAGAACCGGGTATCGGCGTCGAGTCCGGCGAACAGGACCGAATCGCTCGGCGCGCGTACCGTGTTCCAACCCATGTGCGGCAGCACGTCGGCCGCAAGGCGCTCGACCGTGCCCGGCCACTCGGCGCAGCCCTCGGACTCGATCCCATGCTCGACGCCGCGCTCGAACAGCACCTGCATCCCGACGCAGATCCCCAGCACCGGCCGGCCACCGGCGAGCCGGCGGCCGATGATCCGCTGAGCATGCACCTTGGTCAGCCCGCGCATACAGGCGGCGAAGGCACCGACCCCCGGCACGACGAGGCCGTCGGCCGCCAGCGCGGTATGGAAGTCCGAGGTGACCTCGACCTCGGCGCCGACGCGGTGCAGCGCACGTTCGGCGGAACGCAGGTTGCCGGACCCGTAGTCCAGTACGACGACGCGAGACACGCACCCCAGTCTAGAGGGTGACTCGTTTCGAGTCGTGAATGTCAGGCTTTCCGCGTGACCTGTCGACTCCCGGTTCGCGCGGCGTGGTTGGTCAGGCCAGGAGCGCGGTCGCGTCCAGCGCCATCGGATTGGTCCGCATGGCCTCGTTGCTGGCGGCCAGTTTCCGCGCGAACGGCAGGAGCAGGCCGGCCAGCCGCTCGGTGTCCGCCGCGCCGAGCGCGCGCCAGGGGCCGGCCGCTGCCTGATCGGTCCGCCGCTCCACCCAGGCACGCAGCTGACGGCCGGCTTCGGTGAGACCGCCGACGCCATCGAGCAGGCCCCGGTCCCGCAGCCGCGTCACGCCCGCCGACCACTCGGCCTCCGGCAGACCCCGCGCCCTGCGCAGGTATCCGGCGTCCATGCCCTGTTCGACGGCGAAGATCGCCAGTGTCTCGACCGGGTCGAGATCGGCGGCGATCAACGCGGCGACGTGCCCGTCCCCGCGCGACTCGCGCAGCACCGTGCTCGCCTGCCACAGCGCCAGGTGCGGCTCGTCCGGCAGCGGGAGAACGGCGTTGGCGGCGGCGAGCGGCCGACCGGCGGTGGCCGCGAATCCGGCGGCGCGGGCGGTCAGCTCGGCTGCCTCGGCCACCTCGGGGCCGGTCACCACCGCGTCGCCGAGCATCCGCCGCAGCGCGCCGTCAGCACCCGCCAGCCGGGCGGCGAGGAACTGCCGAGGGCCCGCGACCTGCCAGGCATCCGGCAGCGCCCGCCGCACGAGGGAGGGGTGGAAGTTGTAGAACGCGGAGGTGACCTGCTCCGGGGAGGCCGCGCCGAGCGGCGCGGCGCGCATCCCGAAGTACCCCATCCAGCCGCCCTGGCAGCCCAGCGCGTCGGTGACCGCGCGGGACTCCGGCGTGAAGTAGGTGACATCGTGCCAGGTCTCGTAGCGAACCCACATCCGGCGGGCCAGCGCCCCGTCCTCGTCGACGTCCATGTCCTGGACTCTAGCGGCCACTCGCCACATTTCGGCCGCGAGTTCGTCACGGTCGACGCCGCAGCCGAGCCGGCGGACAACCTCCAGCTAACTCGAAGTCAGGGCGTAGGCTCACGATGTGTCGAAACTGCCGGAGTCGCTGTCCATCGGACAGGTCGCGCAGCGCAGCGGGATCTCCCACACGGCGCTGCGGTTCTACGAGGACAGCGGACTGATCAGCGCCGAGCGCACCGTCGGCAACCAGCGCAAGTATCCGCGTGGCGTGTTGCGCAGGCTGGCGTTCATCCGCACCGCGCAGCGAGTGGGCCTGAGCCTGGAACAGATCAGGGACGCGCTCGACACCCTGCCGGACGGCCGGTCGCCGACGAAGTCGGACTGGTCCCGGCTGTCCAACAACTGGCGCACCGAACTCGACGCCAGAATCGAGGCGCTGCAACGGTTGCGCGACCGGCTGACCTCCTGCATCGGCTGTGGCTGCCTGTCCCTGCGCAGCTGCGCCCTGCACAACTCCGACGACCAGATGGCCGCGTACGGGCCCGGCGCGGCGCGGCTACGGCCGAGCAGTGAGGGCGGGATCGACTGATTTTCCTTGCCCGGCAGAGGAGTTGCCGGACAGGGTGATCCAACCGGATCTTGCCGAAGACAGGAACAGGGTCGGATCAGGACAGGTACCAGGCGACGGCGCCACCGACGGCGATCAGCGCGGCCAGGCCGAGCACGATCGCGGCGGTCGTCCTCGCCGCCTTGTACATCGAGTAGACGCCGCCGATCAGGATGCCGGTCACGGCGATCAGCCCGATCTCCGCCAGTT
>CAJCJE010000229.1 GCA_903970565.1 Candidatus Melainabacteria bacterium
CGGGCCTGCTCCCCGCAACCGTGCCGGGCGCGTTCGGGGCGTGGACGCGCCTGCTCGCCGAGTTCGGCACGATGCCACTGGACACCGTCCTCGAACCGGCGATCGGCTACGCCTCCCACGGCTACCCGCTGCTGCCCAGCGCCGCGTCGACGATCGCGGCGATGGCTCCGCTGTTCCGCACGGAGTGGCCCGCGTCGGGTCGCACCTACCTGCCCGACGGTGCGGCTCCGGCGGCCGGCGCCCGGATACGCAACGCGACGCTGGCCGACACCTACGAGCGACTGGTTCGCGAGGCGCGGGCCTGCTCGACCGACCGGGTGGCCCAGCTCGAAGCGGCCCACCGAGCCTTCTACGAGGGCTTCGTCGCCGACGCGATCGACCGCTTCGCGCGTAGCACCGAGGTGTTCGACTCGACCGGGGACCGGCACCGCGGCCTGCTGACCGGCGACGACCTGGCGGCCTACCGGCCGAGCGTCGAGCAACCGTGCACGCTGGCGTACGGCGACTTCACCGTTCACAAGCCGGGGCCGTGGTCGCAGGGTCCGGTCTTCCTCCAGCAGCTGGCCATCCTCTCCGGCTGCGACCTGCGCGGCATGGGGCTGGGTAGCGTCGAGTACGTCCACACCCTCGCGGAGGCGGCCAAGCTCGCGTTCGCCGATCGCGAGGGCTGGTACGGGGACCCGGCGCACACGCCGGTGCCGTTGGCCGAACTCCTGGCACCCGAGTACACCGCGCGGCGGCGCGCGCTGATCGGCGATCGCGCCGCCCTCGACCCCGAGCCCGGCCGGGTGGCCGGCGGCGAGCCCTGGATTCCGCAGGCCGAACCGGAGCAGCCGGGTGCCGACGAGCCGGACTGGCTGACCCAGCTGCGCAGCGGCCTGCCCACCGTGACCGCGGCCGCGCCCAGCGCCGGCGCCGGGAACACCTGCACCGTCGCGGTCGTGGACCGGTGGGGCAACCTCGCGGTCGCCGTGCCGAGCGGAGGCTGGCTCAAGAGTTCACCGGTGATCCCGGAGCTCGGCTTCGCGCTGGGCACCCGTGGCCAGACGGCCTGGCTCGCCGAGGGGCACCCGAACTCGCTGGCGCCCGGACGGCGGCCCCGCACCACGCTGAGCCCCACGATCGTGCTGCGCGACGGCGAGCCGTTCCTGGCGTTCGGCACGCCGGGCGGTGACCAGCAGGACCAGTGGACCCTGCACGCGTTCCTCGCGATCGCGGAGTTCGGAGTCGAACCGCAGGCGGCGACCGAGCTTCCGGCCTGCAACATCGACCACTTCGCGCAGTCGTTCGCGCCGCGCCTCTCGCGGCCGGGCGTGGTGATCGTGGAGCGCTCGTTCGGCCCCGAGGTGCTCGCCGGTCTGGAGCAGCGGGGCCATCGGGTCGATGCGGTGCCGGCGGGCACCCTCAGCAAGGTCTGTGCCGCCGGGGTCGACCCCGCCACCGGCTTCGTCCGGGCCGCGGCCGGCCCGCGTGGTCGTCAGGCATACGCGGTGTGTCGTTAGCGAGGCGGTGAGCCATGTTCGTGCCCAGCCACTACCGGATCGAGGACGAGGCGTGGCACCGCCGGATCATCGACGGCCACCCTCTGGCGACGCTCACCACCAACGGCGCGCTCGCGCCCTTCGCCACCCGGCTGCCGGCCCTTGTCGCACCGGGTGAGCCCGAGTCCGGCCCGCTGGCCGGCACCGAGCTCGTCGGCCACCTCAACCGCGCCAACCCGCACTGGAAGGCGCTGGCGGAGGGCACGTACGCTCGGCTGATGTTCGACGGGCCGGGGGGCTTCGTCACGCCCGCGGTCTACCCGGGCGCCCCGGGCGACCCGGCCGCCCCGACGTGGAACTTCGTGTCCGTGCACGTCTGCGGCCGTCTCCGGCTGGTCCGAGGGCCGGAGGAGACGCTGGAGGTCGTCCGGTGGACGGCCGCGCGCCTGGAGGATCGCTTCGGGGCGGGCTGGGACCAGACCGCCTCGGTCGACTACTTCCGCCGGATCGTGCCCGGCGTCGGCGCGTTCCGGCTGTCGATCGAATCGGTGGAGGCGCTGTTCAAGCTCAGCCAGGAGAAGCCGGCGGACGTCCAGGAGTCGGTGATCCGCCGCTACGAGGCCGACGCCAGCGGTGCGGGCCGGCCGATCGCCGGTCTGATGCGCGAGGCCGGGATGGGCCAGGGGTCCCCGGCCTGCCCCTTCTGAAAGCCCCGAGATCCCCGACGTGGCGGCGAGGCCGCGCCCGGCCACCCGGCCGGGCGCGGTTCAGATTTCCTCGTAGCCCAGCCGCCGGGCAATCGCATCGCTGATCGCCGCGGCCAGCTCCTCGGCGTGCTCCTCGTCGAACAGGCTCAGGTGGTTTCCCGTGATCTCGGTGGTCGTCACCTCGGCGGCGACGGCGGACCAGCCGCGGTCGCCGTCCATGTAGCCGGCCGGGAACGGCGGCGCGTCGGCCGGCAGCGGGTCGCTCGCGCGCAGCAGATCCACCTCGGCCGGGTAGTACTCCGGTCGGTAGTCGAGGAACGCGGCGCGGTTGCGCTCGACCGTCGCGGCCAGCTCGTCCAGCGTCGCCGCAGCGGCATCGGCGCCCTCCAGGCGCAGCACGTCGAGCTCCAGGACCGAACGCCGGACCTGGTCGGCGTCCTGGGCGGTGGACATGAACGCGGGCGGTGCCCAGGTGTCCAGCAGCAGGGTCGCGGCGACCCGCTCGTCGCGATACAGCCAGCGGCGGGCCATCTCCAGCGCCACGCCGCCGCCCATCGACCAGCCGGCGAGCACGACCGGAGCCACGCCGCGTACCGCGTCGACCGCCGCCACGTAGCGGGCCGCGATCTCCTCGATCGACGCCGCCGCGAGGTCCGGCGGCGACTGGAGCGCGTACACCGCGAACTCCCGCCCGAGCCGCTTGGCCACCTGGTAGAACGGCAGCACCGAACCGCTCGCGGCGTGCACGAGGACCACCAGCGGCGCGCCCGGGAGCTCGACCAGCCGCACCAGCGGGTCCATGCCCGCCGCCGGTCGCATCGCGCCCAGCGCCGCCGCCAGCGCGCGGACCGTCGGGCCGGTGAACACGTCCTGAATGCCGGGCTCCAGCCCGAACTCGCTCACGCATTCCTCGATCAGCTTGAAGACCAGCAGCGAGTGGCCACCCATGTTGAAGAAGCTCTCGGTGACCGGGACCGAGTCCCGGCGCAGGACCCGGCAGAAGATCCGGGCCAGCCGCGTCTCCAACTCGGTCTCGGGTGCGTCGGTGCGGTCGGCCTCCTCGGCGTCCGTGTCGCGGTCCCGGAGGTCGAGCAGCGCGGCCAGGTCGATCTCGCCGCCGCCGCCGCGGGGGATCTCCTCCACCACCGTGACGGTCGCCGGCATCAGGTACTCCGGCAGCCGCGCGGCGGCGCCGTCGACGAGTCCTCTCCCGGACAGCTCACTGTCCCCGTCCGGCACCACGAAGGCGGCGAGGCCGCCCTCCGGTGCCGCGGTCACGACGGCGCGCCACACGTCGTCCTGGTCGGTGAAGGCCGCCTCGATCTCGGCCGACTCGACCCGCAGGCCGTGGACCCGGACCTGCCGGTCGATCGGGCCGAGGTGCTCCAGCCTGCCGTCCTGCCGGCGCCGGCAGAGTTCGCCGGTGCGGAACATGCGGGCGCCGGGGGCAGCGAACGGGTCGGCCACGAACCGGTGCGCGGTCAGCGCGGGCCGCCGGTGGTATCCGCGGGCGAGGCCGATCTCGCCGCCGACGTAGAGTTCGCCGGCCACGCCGATCGGCACCGGCGCCAGCGCCTCGTCCAGTACGTAGAGGGCGCGGTGGACAGGCCGGCCCTGCTCGGTGATCCGTCCGGTCTCGGCCGGCCCGTAGCCGGCGACGACCTCGCCCGGGAACCCGGCAACGTCCGGCGCCATCGACGGCACGACCGACAGCGTCGTGACGCCGTAGGCCTGCACATAGTCCGGAAGCCGGCGCGGATCTCGGCGCACCGCGGGTGGCGCCAGCGCGACCGTCGCGCCCTGCGACAGCGGCCAGAAGCAGTCCTCGGGCGTCGCCAAGAGCACCACGTCGCCGGCATCGAGGGGATGGTCGCGCCGCAATTGCGCCAGCTCGGCCAGCGCCCCCTCGACCGGGTAGGCGATCGCGGCAGGCCGGCCGGTGGCGTCCGCCGCGTAGCGCAGGCACAGCAGGTCGTACCCGGTGGCCTCGATCGGCAGGTCGTCGGCGGACGCGCCGGCCCACCGGCCGGACTCCGCGAACGAGCGCACCGGCCACGGTCCGGCCGGCACGCGGCCCGCCGTCGACCCGTCGACGATCACCACGGCCGGGGCGGCCTCGTCCAGCATCGCCCCGAGCCGGCCCTCCTCCGGATCGAGCATGACGTACGGGGCGCCGGCCTTGGTCGCGGCCAGCAGTGCGACCGTCTGGTCGACCCCGGGGGAAAGGCACAGCGCCACAACGGTTTCCGGGCCGACCCCGGTGTCGCGCAGGAACCACGCCAGCCGGTTGGCCCGTACGTTCAACCCGGCGTAGCTGAGCCTGCCCTCGGCGCCGTGCAGCGCGATCGCGTCCGGGGCACGCCGGACCTGATCCTCGAACGGCTGCGCCGGCGTGCGGTACGCGACGTCCGGCCGAACGTCGGGGTCGAGCCGGGGCAGAACGTGCTCCCGCTCGGCCGGCGCCAGCAGCGGCAGCTCGAACGCCCGTGCGTCCGGCCGCTCGGCGGCCGCGGCCAGCAGACGCTCGAGGACACCGGCGAAACGGAGCGCGGTACCCCGGTCGAACAGGTCGGCCGAGTACACCATGATGCCGCCGAGCGCGTCGCCTTCCGGGTGCAGGCTCAGAGCCAGGTCCCACATCACGGAGTTCGTGTTCAGCCCGACGCTCTTCTCCCCCACCGGGCCCGAGCCGCCGACCGGGTGCTGAAGAGTGATCATGGTCTGGAACACCTGGTGCACCCCGGACAGCCGGGGCAGCCCCAGTTCGGCCACCACCCGGTCGTGCGGTACGGCCTGATGGTCGTGGGCCTCCAGAAGGCCATCCTGCACCCGGCGGAGGACCTCACGGAACGTCGGGTCGCCGGAGAGGTCGGTGCGCAGTGGCACTGACCGCACGAAGCAGCCCACGATCGACTCGGCGACCTCGGTGTCCCGGCCGGCCAGCGGGACACCGACGAGGATGTCCCGCTGCCCCGTCATCCGGGCCAGGAACAGCTTGTACGCGGCCAGGACGACAACGAACAGGGTGACCCCGTCCTCGGTCGCCAACTGCTGTAGCCGCGTCAGCAACGGACCGGGAATCGCGACCGGCACGGTGGACCCGGCCCGGCTGGCCCGGACCGGCCGGGGACGGTCCCTCGGCAGGTCCAGCACCGGCAGGTCACCGGCCAGCCGGTCGGTCCAGTAGGCCAGGTCG
>CAJCJE010000230.1 GCA_903970565.1 Candidatus Melainabacteria bacterium
GACTGGCGCTTGTGGCGTTCTCACCGCAGATCACCCACTCTACCACAACCGTGGGAGCTTGGTTCGTGACCCGAGCCTATCCCGTCCACGCCCGTTCCCAGGAGCCTTGCGGCTTTCCGGGCCCGTTCCGCGCTGACAAGAAGAAAGTTACACGCCTGGGAACGACAGGTCAAATCGCGCCCCAGTAGACCCGACACGTCCGAAAGTCGCAGGTCAGCGACCCTGTGTCGGGCTGGTTTTGACGCTATCGCACCAGCCGAACGCCCGCAGTGTGACGCTTACCACGCCGAAGGACCAGCCAATCGCCTTTCAGCAGGTCAGCGGCTGTTGGCCGCCAGGTCTCGTCGGTGACCTTCGTGTTATTGGCGTAGGCGCCGCCCTCCTTGATCGCCCGTCGCGCGGCGCTCCTGCTCTCCGCCAGGCCGCAGGAGACCAGCAGATCGACGATGCTCGCGCCGTCGCCGAGAGTCGCGCTGCCACTGGGGGCCTCGGCCATCGCGGCGTCGAGTGTCGCCTCGTCGAGTTCGCGCAGGTCACCTCGACCGAACAGAGCCTGACCTGCGGCGGAGGCCTGACGCATCTCGCGCTCGCCGTGTACCAGCGCCGTCACCTGTTCGGCGAGGACACGCTGCGCGGCTCGGGCGGAGGGCCGGTCCGCGGTCTGTTTGGCCAGGTCGTCGATTTCCTCGCGGGAGAGTTCGGTGAACACCTTGAGGTAGCCGTCCACGTCCCGGTCGTCGGCGTTGAGCCAGAACCGGAAGAACGCATACGGGCTGGTCAGCGCCGGGTCAAGCCAGATGGTGCCGCCCTCGGTCTTGCCGAACTTGGTGCCGTCGGCCTTGGTGATCAGCGGCGTGGCCAGCGCGTGCACCGACTGGCCGGTGGCACGGTGGATCAGGTCGACCCCGGAGGTGAGGTTGCCCCACTGGTCGCTGCCACCGGTCTGGAGCACGCAGTCGAAGCGTTTGTGCAGTTCCAGGAAGTCGTTGGCCTGGAGGAGCTGGTAGCTGAACTCGGTGAAGCTGATGCCCGCGTCGGAGTTGAGCCGGACGCTGATGGCCTCCTTGGCCAGCAGCCGGTTCACCCGGAAGTGTTTGCCGACGTCGCGGAGGAAGTCAATGGCCGACAGCTGCGAGGTCCAGTCCAGGTTGTTCACCATCCTGGCCGGGTGCGGGCCGTCGAAGTCCAGGTAGGGCTCGATCTGCTCGCGGATGCGCTGCACCCAGCTCGCGACGACGTCGAGGTCGTTGAGGGTGCGCTCGGCGGTCGGCTTCGGGTCCCCGATCAGACCGGTGGCGCCGCCGACCAGACCGAGCGGGACGTTGCCGGCCCGCTGGAAGCGGCGCACGGTGAGGATCTGCACCAGGTTGCCCAGGTGCAGGCTCGGCGCGGTGGGGTCGAACCCGCAGTAGAGGGTGATCGGCCCCGCGTCCAGCGCGCGGCGCAGCGCGTCCAGGTCGGTGGATTGCGCGATCAGGCCGCGCCAGGTCAGTTCGTCGAGGATGTGCTCACTCACGATCCGCATTGTCGCGCACATCCGAGCGAACCTCGCAGCGGTTATCCGCGCTGGACGGCGGGCCGGCGTTTGCCGCCGCGCCGGTAGCTGCTGACGGCGTTGGAGTCGGCCACCCAGAAGCGCCAGGGCACGTCCATCGCGGTTGCCACGCCGACGCGCGGACCGGTGCGGATCTGCCCCGGCAAGATCGGGTCGCCGGCGAACAGGCCGGCGGGCGCGGCGGGGTCGGTGAGGTCGATGCCGTTGTCCCCGCGATCGAGGGCCAGCGCGCTGGCCAGCCGGGCCGGGCCCTTGGCCAGTTCGACGTCACCGCGCGCGCTGGGGCGACGGCGGCGGGCGAGGTCGACGCCCTCGACGACCTCACCGGCCCGGAGCAGGACGGCGGAGGGGACGCCGTCGGTCGCGCAGACCACGTTGGCGCAGAAGTGCATCCCGTAGACGAAGTAGACGTACAGGTGGCCGGCCGGGCCGAACATCACCTCGTTGCGGTTGGTCCGGCCGCGATAGCTGTGCGAGGCGGGGTCGTCGGGGCCGCGATAGGCCTCGACCTCGACCAGCCGGACGGCGACCGGTCCGTCCGGGCCGACGGCGCGCAGCACGGTACCGAGGAGCAGCCGGGCGACGTCCAACGAGTCGCCGGCCAGCTCCTCTCGGGTGATCCGGCGAGGCCGGCTCATCCGCGACGGGGCGCGTTGCGCGCCCAGTCACGGTAGCCGGCGACCGAGGCGACCAGCCGGTTTGTCTGTTCGGCGACGCGCGCCGGGGCGGTACCGCCGTAGGCGTCGCGGGAGGAGATCGAACCGTGCACGGTGAGCACGCCGCGCACCGCCGGGGTCAGCGCCGGATGCACCGCGGCGAACTCCTCGTCGGTGAGGTCCTCCAGACCCACGCCGCGGGTCTCGGCGACGCGGACGCACTCCCCGGCCGCCTCGTGCGCGACCCGGAAGGGCACCCCGTGGATGACCAGCCATTCGGCGATGTCGGTGGCCAGGGTGAAACCGGCCGGGGCCAGGGCGGCCATCCGCTCGGTGTCGAAGACCAGCGTGCGCAGCATTCCGGCGAGCGCGGGCAGCAGGAGTTCGAGCTGGTCGACGGAGTCGAACAGCGGTTCCTTGTCCTCCTGGAGGTCCCGGTTGTAGGCCAGCGGCTGGGCCTTGAGACTGGCCAGCAGGCCGGTCAGGTTGCCGATCAGCCGGCCGGACTTGCCCCTGGTCAGTTCAGCGACGTCGGGGTTCTTCTTCTGCGGCATGATCGAACTGCCGGTCGACCAGGCGTCGTCGAGCGTGGCGTAGCCGAACTCGGCGGTGGTCCAGATGATGACCTCTTCGGCGATCCTGGACAGGTCGACGCCGATCATGGCCAGTACGAACGCGGCCTCGGCGGCGAAGTCGCGCGCGGCGACGCCGTCGATGGAGTTCTCCACGGCCGCGTCGAAGCCGAGTTCCTTGGCGACCGCGTCCGGGTCCAGGCCGAGTGAGGAACCGGCGAGCGCGCCGGCTCCGTAGGGCGAGACGGCGGTGCGGGTGTCCCAGTCGGTGAGCCGGTCGACGTCCCGGACCAGCGCCTGCGCGTGGGCGAGGAGGTGGTGGCCGAGCAGCACGGGTTGGGCGTGTTGCAGGTGGGTGCGGCCGGGCATGACGGCGGTGGCGTGCGCGCCGGCCTGGCCGACGAGGGCGTCGACGACGTCGAGGGTGCCGGTAGCGACCCGGCGCAGCGCGTCGCGCAGCCACATCCGGAACAGGGTGGCGACCTGGTCGTTGCGGGAGCGCCCGGCACGGATCTTGCCGCCGAGTTCGGAGCCGGCGCGTTCCAGCAGGCCGCGTTCCAGCGCGGTGTGCACGTCCTCGTCGGCGACGGTCGGGGTGAACGCGCCGGAGACGACGTCGGTTTCGAGGACGTCGAGCGCGGCGAGCATCCGTTCGAGTTCGTCGTCGGTGAGCAGGCCGGCGCCGCGCAGCACCTTGGCGTGCGCGCGGGAGCCGGCGATGTCGTAGCGGGCCAGCCGCCAGTCGAAGTGCGTCGAGGCGGACAGGGCCGCCATCGCCTCGGCGGGGCCGGAGGAGAACCGGCCGCCCCAGAGGGCGACCGGCTGCACATCTTGTCCGTTGTGGACAGTCACGATGATGCCAACTCCCGATCAGGCGCCGTGCAGTTCACGCTTGGCGGCAATCTTGCTCGGCAGGCCCCAGAGGTTGATGAAGCCCTTGGCCAGCGACTGGTCGAAGGTGTCGCCGGCGTCGTAGGTGGCCAGGTTGAAGTCGTAGAGCGACTGGTCGCTGCGCCGGCCGTTGACCACGGCGCGACCGCCGTGCAGAACGATCCGGATCTCGCCGGAGACCCGCTCCTGGGTCTTGGCGATGAAGGTGTCCAGCGCGTCCTTGAGCGGAGAGAACCACAGGCCGTCGTAGACCAGTTCGCCCCAGCGCTGCTCGACCTGCCGCTTGAACCGGGCCAGGTCGCGCTCGATGGTGACGTTCTCCAGTTCCTGGTGCGCGGTGATCAGCGCGAGCGCGCCGGGCGCCTCGTAGATCTCCCGGCTCTTGATGCCGACCAGCCGGTCCTCGACGATGTCCAGCCGGCCGACGCCCTGGGCGCCGGCCCGCCGGTTGAGCTCGGTGATGGCCTTCAGCACGGTGACGGTCTCGCCGTCGATGGCGACCGGCACGCCGTGGTCGAAGGTGATGACCAGTTCGTCGGCCTCACGCGGCTGGGCCGGGTCGGCGGTGTAGGAGTAGACGTCCTCGATCGGCGCGTTCCAGATGTCCTCCAGGAAGCCGGTTTCGACGGCGCGGCCCCAGACGTTCTGGTCGATGGAGTACGGGGAGCGCTTGTTGACGTCGATGGGCAGGTTGCGCTCCTCGGCCCAGGCGATGGCCTTCTCGCGGGTCCAGGCGTAGTCGCGGACCGGGGCGATGCACTTGAGGTCGGGGGCCAGCGCGCCGATGCCGACCTCGAAGCGGACCTGGTCGTTGCCCTTGCCGGTGCAGCCGTGCGCGACCGTGCTGGCGCCGTGGTACTTCGCGGCCTCGGCGAGGTGCTTGACGATCACCGGCCGGGACAGGGCGGAGACCAGCGGATACCGGTCCATGTACAGCGCGTTGGCCTGTAGCGCCGGCAGGCAGTAGTGCTCGGCGAACTCGTCGCGCGCGTCGGCGACGACGGCTTCGACCGCGCCGCATTCCAGGGCCCGCTTGCGAATGGTGTCCAGGTCCTCGCCGTCCTGGCCGACATCGACGGCGACCGCGACGACCTCGGCGCCGGTTTCCTGGGCGATCCAGCCGATCGCCACCGAGGTGTCCAGACCACCGGAGTAAGCGAGCACAACCCGCTCAGTCATTGTTCTCTCCTTGTCCTTCAAGCAAGTTCTCGCTCAACAAGTTCTCAACGCTTCTGCCTTCGGCCATCACGGTGAACTTCGCGGCCAGGTCCAGGCCGGTGACCGGTTCCCGGGCGATCACCATGACGGTGTCGTCGCCGGCGATGGAGCCGAGGATTTCGTGCAGGGCGGCCCGGTCGATCGCGCTGGCCAGGAACTGCGCGGCGCCGGGCGGGGTTCGCAGGACCATCAGGTTGGCCGAGCCGTCGGCGGAGACCAGCAGTTCGGCGAGCAGTTTGGCCAGCCGGGAGGTGCCCCCCTGGATACCGCGGATCGGGCTGCCGTCGTCGGGGATGACATACAGCGGCGCGCCGCCGTCCGCGCCGCGCAGCTTCACCGCGCCCAGTTCGTCGAGGTCGCGGGAGAGGGTGGCCTGGGTGACCTCGACGCCTTCGGCGGCGAGCATCTTGGCCAGGTCGGTCTGGCTGCGCACGGGCACCGAGGAGACCAGTTCGACGATCCTGGCCTGGCGGGCGGCGCGGGTGGAGGCGCCGGCGGTGGTCACCGGGTCACCAACCAGGCCAGCAGCGCCTTCTGCGCGTGCAGCCGGTTCTCCGCCTCATTCCAGACCGCGCTGGCCGGTCCGTCGATGACCTCGTCGGTGATCTCGACGCCCCGGTGCGCCGGCAGGCAGTGCAGCACGATCGCGTCGGGTGCGGTGCGGCCGAAAAGCTCGGCGTTGATCTGGAGCGGCCGGAACGGGCCGATCCGGTCGAGGCCGTCGTTCTCCTGGCCCATCGAGGTCCAGGTGTCGGTGACGAGCACGTCGGCGCCGTCGGCGGCGGCGTGCGGATCGGTGAGGATCTCGACGCTGCCGCCGGTTTCCTCGGCGCGGGCGGTCGCGTCGCGCAGCACGCCGGGGTGCGGCTGGAACGCGGCCGGCGCGGCGATGCGGACGTGCATCCCGGCGGTCGCGCCACCGAGCAGCAGCGAGTGCGACATGTTGTTCGCGCCGTCGCCGAGGAAGGTCAGGGTCTCGCCGGCGAGCTTGCCGTGTCGTTCCTGCACGGTCTGGAGGTCGGCGAGGACCTGGCAGGGGTGAAACTCGTTGGTGAGCGCGTTGATCACCGGGATGGTGGCAACCGAGGCCATCGCCTGGATGCGGGCGTGCGCGAAGGTCCGCCAGATCACCGCGTCGACGTAGCGGGAGAGCATCCGGGCGGTGTCCTCGATGGTTTCCTCGCGGCCCAGTTGCATGGTGCGGCCGTCGATGATGACCGGGTGGCCGCCGAGTTGGGCGATGCCGACGTCGAAGGACAGCCTGGTGCGGGTGGAGTTCTTCTCGAAGATCGCGGCGACGGACTTGCCGGCCAACGGGGTGTGGCCCAGCGGGTCGGCTTTCATGGTGGCGGCGAGGTCGAGTACCTCGGCCTGCTCGGCGGGGGTGAGGTCGTCGTCGCGGAGGAAGTGCCGGGGCATGTCAGTTCTCCTTCCCAGCGTCATCGAGAGCGGTGGCGTTGAGAGCGGTGGCGTTGAGAGCGGTGGCGAGGGCTGTGTCGAGGGCGGCGGGCAGCGCGGCGACGAATCCGGTGGCCTGATCGTGCTCGATGATCAGCGGTGGGGCCAGTCGGATCACGTCGGCGGCGACCGGGTTGATCAGGTAACCGGCCGCTTCGGCGGCGGCGGCCACGGCCTTGGCGACGGGCTCGCGCAGGGTGATGCCCAGCAGCAGGCCGGCGCCGCGCACCCCGGAGACCAGCGGGTGCTCCAGCGCGTCGATGCCGGCGGCGATGTCCTTGCCGATCGCGGCGGCATGGGCGCAGAGTTCGTCGGCGGCGATGGTGCGCAGCACGGCGAGGCCGGCGGCGCAGCAGACCGGGTTGCCGCCGAAGGTGGTGCCGTGCTGGCCGGGCTGGAACAACTCGCCGGCCGCGCCGACGGCGATGACCGCACCGAGCGGGAGACCTCCGCCGAGGCCCTTGGCCAGGGTGATGATGTCCGGGGTGATGCCGGCCCGTTGGAAGGCGAACCAGCTGCCGAGCCGGCCGATGCCGGTCTGCACCTCGTCGAGGATCAGCAGCGCGCCGGCGGCGCTGGTGATCTCCCGCGCGGCCTGGAGGTATCCGTCGGGGGCCGGGATGACGCCGCCCTCGCCGATGACCGGTTCGAGGATGACCGCCGAGGTGTCGGCGTCGACGGCCGCGGCGAGCGCGGCGACGTCGCCGAAGGGGAGATGGGCGACGTCGGGGACCAGCGGGGTGAACGGCTCGCGTTTGGCCGGCTGCCCGGTCAGTGCGAGCGCGCCCATCGTGCGACCGTGGAAGGCGCCTTCGCAGGCGAGGATCTTGCCACGGCCGGTGAGCCGGCTGAGCTTGAACGCCGCCTCGTTGGCCTCCGCGCCGGAGTTGCAGAAGAACACCTTGCCGGCGCCGCTGAAGCCGGCCACGTCCAGCAGGGCGTTGGCCAGGTCGACGGCCGGCTGGTTGATGTAGAGGTTGGAAGTGTGGCCGAGGGTGCTGATCTGCT
>CAJCJE010000231.1 GCA_903970565.1 Candidatus Melainabacteria bacterium
CACGCCCAGCACCTGCGCCAGACGGGCCACCGCGTCCACCGCGGGCCCGTGCACCTGTGGCAGCGCCCGGAAGCCGAACGGGTCCTGAATCCGGGCGGCCGGGCCGGCCTGCGCGTCGGCGATCAGCGTGCGCAGCCGGGCGGCCACGGCCCGCTGACCGGGATAGGGCCGGGCGGCCTGCACCGCCTCGGTGTAGGCCTCGGCCGACCCGTCGACGGCCAGGAAGGACAGGCCGGCGATCACCGTGCTGGCCCGCAACAGTTCGTCGAGGTCGGCACAGGCCAGCGCGGCCTCGCCGAGCGTTGCCGCGTTGCTGCTACAGAAGCCGAGCACGTCCGAGGGAGCCAACCGAAAAACCGTTGCCAGCTCACCGTTTCCCCAGGGCAGCTCACCGAGCATACACAGCGCGGTCGAGGCCAGCGCGGTCAGATCGGCGGTGCCGATCGCGCCGAAACGTTGCACGGTCGGCAGTCTGGCGCCGTTGACGACCTCGGCCAGCGCGGTGATCAGCTCCGGGTGCACCCCGGCCCCGCCGGCCGCCAGCTGGTTGACCCGCACGGCCAGCATGGCGCGGACGATGCCCGGTTCGACCTGCGGCCCCGCGCCTCCCGCGTGACTGCGCAGCAGGTTCAGCCCGTGGTCCGGCGCCTCGACCGCGTCGATCTGCACCGTCCGGTTCGCCCCGACCCCGGTGGTGCGGCCGTAGATCCCGCGCCGCCCGACGAGTTGGTTGGCGGTCTCGTGCGAGGCGACCGCCCTGGCCAGCCCCTCCGCCGCCACCTCGACTCTGGTGCCGGCGCGGGCGATCGTGGCCACCTCGGCGCAGGTGAGCGTTCCCCTGCCGAGCACCACTACTCCGGACATCCCGACTACTTCGGACATCCCGGCCTCGCTAGGCCGCGGTCGACGGCGTGACCGGCCGCAGTTCGTCGGCGTAGCTGACCGACATCCGGCGCATCAGCCCGTCGCCGGAGATGTCGTACTGGCCCAGCCGCCACAGCGGCGGCGAATAGGCGTGGATGGACACCGCGTCGTTGGTGGCCCCGGTCAGCCGGTGGATGTGTTCGGGGCCGAAACAGAACGACAGCCCGTCGCGGACGATCCGGACCAGGTGGTCGCCGCCGATCCTCGGATTGTGTTCGGCCAGCGCCCCCTGCACGACCTGGACCGCGCCCGAGGAGATGTCGTGGTCGTGCCAGCCGGTGTCGTTGCGCCTTGTCCAGCACAGTAGCCACACGTCGACGTACTCGTCGCGGTAGAGCGAGACGTAGTGCCGTTGTTCGTCGGAGAACGCCACATGTGGCCGCCACACCTCGGGCGCTTCGGCGAGGCGGGCCACGACATCGCGCAGTTCACGCTTGTCCAGTGCTCGCGCGGGCAGCGTGTCCCAGGTCATCGAAAATCTCCTTTCACGGTGTTCCCGGCGGGGGCAGGGCCGAGGAGCAGGCGGTGTGGGTTGGTGACGCGGATGGCGGCGGTGGCCGCCGCCGTACCGAGATCGGGGACGGTGGGGTTGGCGTAGGGCCGGTCGGAGCCGTGCACGATGCCGTCGATGCCCAGCACCCGGACGGTCGCGTCCACCGCGCGGGTGCCGTAGGAGGAGGTCTCCAGGTACACCTCGGGATCGACCACGCCGCGTCCGCCGCCCCGCGCGGCGAGGCGTTCGCCGTGCAGCGGGGCCAGGCCGGCGAGCATCGCGAAGCAGACCCGCAGGTTCGGGTGTGCCGGCCGGCCGAAGGCCCGGAAACCGAACCAGGCGGCGTGCATCTGCTGTACGTAGGGCACCAGCGCCGGCCACCAGCCCGGCACCTCGCCCTCCAGCGGACCGGCCGGCCCTGGATGCACGAACAGCGGCTGGCCCCTGCGGTCCAGCACCTCCAGCAGCGGCGCGCGGCGCGCCCAGCCGACCGGGTCGGCCAGCGCGTTCGCCGGCAACTGCAAGCCGACGCAGCCGCGCGCCAGTTCCTCCTCCAGCGCCACCGGGTCCGGCTCGGACAGACACGCCGCCGCCCAGCCGCCGAACGGTTTCGGCAGCGCGAGCACGCCGTCGTGATAGGCCGCCAGCAGCGGCGCGGCCTCCTCGGCCGGCAGCCACTCGATGCCCAGCGGACTGGACAGCGAGATCAGCACGGTGTCCAGTCCGTCCTCGGCGGCCAGTTCGGTCCGCGCGGGCACGTCGTGGTCGAGCGGGTTCACCTCGAACGGCGGTTCGCCCGTCAGCAGCAGGGTCTGGCCGACCATCCTCGGTGCGCTGCCTCGCCGTCGGAGGGCCTGCACGAGGGGCGCCGGCCACAGGTGCTGGTGCACGTCCACCGTCATGGCAGACCTCTTCTCTCCACCCGGTCGAAACGTCGGAACCCACTCGCGGCAACATTGCCGAAACATGGCTGACCAGCGGTGAAACGCTTAAGTGATGCGGTTAAGTGAAACGCTTAACCCGACTCGCTGTCAAGTCCGCCGAATGGCCCTGCCGAGGCCGTGACAACGGGTGAGGCCGCCGGCTCGTCCGGTTCGAACGCGCGGAAAGGCGCGCGGCGGTCCGGGAAGCTCAGCCGGCGTCCAGTTGGGTGACGACGTGTTCGCAGAGTTCGTGGCTGCGCAGGGCATCCCGCAGATCCGGAAAGGGCGCGGTACCGGCGACGGCGGCCAGGAAGGCGGTGCAGATCTGCGTGAAGCCCCGCTGCTCGGCCACCGGGCGCCAGCCGTCGACCGCGCGCTCGGTGCGGTCGCCGTGGTGCTCGACGATCCTGGTCAGGTCCTCGACCTCCAGTTTGGTGTCCGCACCGGTGACCTCCAACCGCTCCTGCTTGGACCCGCTGTGCCGGTGCATGATCCCGAGCGCGGTGAATTCCGCGCCGTGCAACGTCAACACCGCCTGGCGGAGGTCGGCGCCGTCGCGGTGGCCGGCGACGGAGATCTCCTCGACCGGTCCGGGAACCAGGAAGCGCAGCGTGTCCACCACGTGGATGAACTCGTCGTAGATGTCCTCCCGGACCCCGCCGGTGCCGCCCTGCCGGTTCTTCTGCAACAGGATCAGCTCACGCGGTCGCTCCAGCGCGCGCAGGTAGGCCGGCACGTGGCGGCGGTTGAAGCCGACCATCAGCGGTACCCCGGTCCGTTCGGACTGTTCGACCAGCGCGCGGGACTGCTCGATCGTGTCCGCGAGCGGCTTGTCGACGTAGGTCGGCACCCCTGCCGCGAGCAGGTGCCCGACCACGCTGCCGTGCTGGTCGGTCGGCACGTGGACGAAGGCCGCGTCCAGGCCGCCGGCGAGCAGGTGGGCCAGGCCGGTGTGCCGGTGGTCGGCAGGCACCCGGTAGCCCTCGGCGACCGCGTCGAGTCGGTCCCGGCTGCGGGTCATCAGGTGCAGGTCCAGATTCGGCCGCGCGCAGATGGTCGGCAGGTAGGCCTTGCGCGCGATGTCCCCGAGGCCGATCACGGCCACCCGCAGAGGCTGATTCGTCCGCACGGCTGGAGCCTAGAAGGCAACGCGCTGGATCGACGGCAGGCTCAGCCGAACAGACCGGCAGGCTCAGCCGAACAGGCCGGAGTCGGCGATCACCACGAGCCCGATGCCGATGAACACCACCGGCACCAGCCAGAAGCCGATCCGCCGCAGCAGCGCGATGATCTGGTGCCGGCCACCCAGCCAACGGGCCAGCGCGCACCAGGCCGCGACGCCGGCCAGCAGCACCACCACCAGGATCACGTCGTCGCCGGGGGAGTAGGTGCGCAGCAGCGGGGCGTAGACGCTGATGTTGTCCATCCCGTTGGCGATGCAGATGCCCGCGATGCTCCACACCCTGGTGGCCACCACCGGAGAATGGTCCGGCCCGTTGCGCAGCGCGCCGATCAGGCCCCAGACGCCGATGCCGAGCGGGACCAGGCCGACCAGTCCGACCCAGCGCTGCGGCACCGCGGTCAGACCGAGCGCGATGACGATGCTCGCCGCCACCAGGATGCCGAACCCGAGGTACTGGCCCACCACGATCCGCCTCGCCGGCAGCGTGCCGGCGCTGACGCTGAGGAACAGCACGATCAGCACGATCAGGTCGTCGATGTTGCTGCCCACGAACACCCCGGCGGCGGCCGCGACGATCGCCACCAGATGTCCCACGAGGCTGAGGTTACGTGCTGCGATCTGTCCGGCCCAGCCTGACCCGATTCAGTCGATCAGGGGCTAACTGCTACAAATCCTTGACGTCATCGGCGCCTACTGTCGAGACTCCTTGGGCGCGCAACGATGGAGGCGTCGATGGCGGAGGCGGCACCGGAGTCGAGTAGTACCCGTTCGAATGGTCCCGGTCCTGTCCTGCGCCTCACCACCCATCCCGATTCCTACCGGCACTGGCGACTGCACCGGGACGGTCCGCTGGCCTGGTTGGTCAGGCTCGCCGACAAACCCAATAAACCCAATAAAACCGATAAAACCGATAAAATCGGCGATGTCGAAGTCGAGATCGAGCTGTACGACGCGGTGCAGCGGCTGCGCTTCGAACATCCCGGCGTGCGCGCGGTCGTACTGACCGATGGGCCGGCCGGCGCCGCGCCACAGCGGGCGGACGGCGCCGCGCCGCACTGGCTGGCCGATGTCCGTGTGTTCGGGCTGGAGACCCGCTGCGCGATCGAGGACGCGAGCGCGAACTCCGGCCAGACCTACCTGGCCGCGCTCACCGGTCCGGCGACCGGCGGCTACGAACTCGCGCTCGCCTGCGCCCAGATCCTGCTCGTCGACGACGACTCCTGGACCGTCGCGCTGCCCGGCGGGCGGTCCGGGGCAGGTGGGCTGACCAGGCTGGTGGACAAACGCGGCGTTCGCCGGGACCGGGCCGAGATGTTCGCCGGCTGGGCCGAGGGAGTGCCGGGCCGGGTC
>CAJCJE010000232.1 GCA_903970565.1 Candidatus Melainabacteria bacterium
CCTTGAGCAGGTCGACCTGGTCGAGCCCGAACCGCTCGAACACGGTGGCCAGACTGGTCGCTTCCGGCCCGTCGCCGACCGCCGGTGGCACGATCTCGGCGTTGAGGCGGTAAAGCTCGTGATTGGTCCGTAGATAGGGCACTACCTCGGGATTCGGCTCAACCGCGATGATGCGCGCCGTCGGTGTCTGGCTGTGCACCCACAGGTCGAACATCCCGATGCCGGCGCCGATGTCGACCACCACCGCGTCCGGGGGAACTCCGATGCTGGACCGGGCGTGCGCGGCTGCCTCGAAGATGTTCCGGTACCGCGACAGCGCTTCGTCCGGCGCGGGCGCGGCGACGGCGAGTCCGTTGGGCAGCAGTACCCGCAGGTGACCGTCGACCACGGGCAGGTTGCGTGGGTGGGCCGCGACGTAGGCATTGAGCCGCACGTCGCCGGACTCGCCCCGCTCGGCGGTGACCACGGCATCGACGACCGCCGGATGCTCGCGCAGCGCGGCGGCCACCTCGTCCGGCTCGACGCGGACACCGCGCACCTTGACCTGGTCGTCGATCCGGCCGTGGAATTCCAGATATCCCTGCGGGGTGAGCCGGGCGAGGTCGCCGGTCCGGTAGAGCCTGCCGTGCCCGGTGAACGGGTCGGGGTGGAACCGTCGTGCGGTTTCCGCCGGGTTGTCGAGGTAGCCGTCGGCGACGTTGACGCCGCCGACCCACAGCTCTCCGGTCACTCCGGCCGGCAGCGGCTGCTGCCGCTCGTCCAACACGTGACAGGTGACGTTCGCGATCGGTCGGCCGATGGGTACCGTGCTGCCCTCGAAGGGTTCCCGGCAGTCCCAGTAGCTGACATTGACCGCCGCCTCGGTTGGACCGTACTGATTGAACAGCGGGCAGGGCAGCACGTCCTGGCAGCGCGCCAGCAGCGCACGGTCGAGCACCTCGCCTCCGCTGAACACCCGCCGCAGGTCGGTACAGTAGGCCAGTTCCTCCTCGGCAACGACGTAGCGCAGCAGGGACGGCACGAAGTGGGCAGTGGTGACCTCGGCGTCGCGGATCAGGCGCACCAGGCCAAGGCTGTCGTACTGAAGGCCACGTGGTGCGACGATCACCGCGCCGCCGGCAAGCAGCGGCGAGAATATTTCCGGCAGCGAGGCGTCGAACGCGGTGGAAGCCTTGTGCAGCACCCGGTCGGTACTGTCGAAGTCGTACTGGTCCTGAGCCCAGGTGATCCGGTTGACCAGCGCGGCATGGCCGAGCAGGACGCCTTTCGGCGTACCACTCGAGCCGGAGGTGAACAGGATGACCGCGGGATGCTCCGCCGTGGCCGGCGGCGTTACCGGTTCGTCGTGCGCGTCCAGCCACGGTTCGCCGAGTTCCAGCCACGGCACCTCGCCGAGATCGGCGGCGGGAACACCGGAGCGCAACACCGCAGCCGGACGGGCCGTGGCCAGCATCCGTGCGGTGCGGGCCGATGGGAAATCGGGGTCGAGGGGAACCGCGGTGGCGCCGATCCGCAGCGTGGCCAGCAGCGAGATGACGTAGTCGGCTGATCTCGGCATGAACAGGCCGACCCGGTCGCCAGGGACCACCGCGGACCGCGTAAGCAGGGCGGCGACGGCGGCCACCCGGTGCCACAGGTCGCGGTAGGTCAACTCACCGTCGACACTGACGATCGCCGGATCATCTGCCTGGGGCCCGGTAGGCCGACTGACCAGATCAGCCAGATTCATGGTCACCTGAATTCCCCTGTCCAGCTGCCGGTGCCGACAGCGGTCCCCGATGAGATCGGCGCGTTGTTCGCGCGTGGCGAGTGTAACATTCGAGCCTTACGACATCTTGTCGGTTATTGGCCCGGTGGGTATGGGACAACCCTGATGCCTTTTCTGCCCGAATTTGTTGCGCCGGCCACTCCGCCGAACGGCGGAATACGTGAGTAATGTGGGGAGTGCCACGGTTTGGGGAAAACCCAGCGGGAAAGTAGTAGCACTGACCCGCTCGGTAACGGGCGGAGCGTGATTAAACGCGCGGGAGGGTCAGGGGAAACGCAGGTGACCAGTGCCGTAGTAGTGGGTAGCGGCCCGAACGGACTGGTGGCCGCCGTGCTGCTGGCTCGGGCGGGTGCGCGGGTCACGGTGTTCGAGGCCGAGGATCAGATCGGCGGTGGCACCCGCAGTGGTGCGGCGATCCTGCCGGGACTCGTGCACGACCACTGCTCGGCCGTGCATCCGATGGCCGTCGGGTCACCCGTGCTCCATGAGCTTGACCTGGGCCGTTACGGCCTGCGGTGGCGGTTGCCGGAGATCGACTGCGTGCATCCGCTGGACGGCGGCACCGCCGGTGTCCTGTACCGCTCCGTCGCGCGGACCTCGGCCGGGCTCGGCCAGGACGCGGCGCGCTGGTCGCGGCTGTTCGACCGACCCGCCGCGAGCTACGACCGGCTTGCCGAGGATGTGTTGGGGCCGTTGTTGCGGTTCCCGCGTCATCCACTGCTGCTCGCCAGGTTCGGGCTGCCCGCCCTGGTCCCGGCCTCGGTACTGGCGAGGGCGTTCGCGACCGAGGAGGCCCGCGCGCTGTTCGGTGGCGTTGCCGCGCACGCTTTCCTGCCCCTGCACCTGCCGCTGAGCGCGAGTATCGGCCTCGGCATCCTGACCGCGGGGCATCGGCACGGCTGGGCGGTCGCCGCCGGTGGTTCCCGCTCGATCACCGACGCGCTCGCCGCGTTGCTGGCCGAGTTGGGCGGCAGGATCGAGACGGGAGCCAGAATCCGGTCGGCGGCGGAGCTGCCCCCCGCCGACGTCACGATGTTCGATCTGGCGCCTGGTGCGGTTGCCGAGATTCTCGGTGACCGGCTGCCAGCGCCGATCGCCAGGGCCTACCGGCGTTTCCGACACGGTCCCGGCGCCTTCAAGGTCGACTTCGCGGTACAGGACGGCGTCCCGTGGACGGCGGAGCCGGCGCGCCGGGCGGGCACCGTGCACGTCGGCGGTACGTTCGCCGAGGTGGCCGCCGCCGAGCGGGCGGTCAACGCCGGCCGCCTGCCAGAGCGGCCGTTCGTGCTGGTCGGGCAGCAGTATCTGGCTGATCCGGGGCGCTCGGCCGGTAACGTGCACCCGGTGTGGACCTACGCGCACGTGCCGGCCGGCTACCCCGGGGATGTCACCGAGGCGATCATCGCCCAGATCGAGCGGTTCGCGCCCGGCTTCCGGGAGCGGATCATCGGCAGGACCGTGCGATCCGCGCGCGGCTTTGCCGCCTACAACGCGAACTACGTCGGCGGGAACATCCTGACGGGAGCCAAGAACGCCCAGCAGCTGGTGTTCGGTCCCCGCGCGACCCTGCGCCCCTACGACGTCGGGGTACCCGGTTACTACCTGTGCTCGGCGGCTACGCCGCCTGGTCCCGGGGCGCACGGCATGTGCGGTGCGCGGGCCGTCGCGGCTGCGCTGACCTACCTGGACCGGCAGTGAGATGCAGCGACTGGGCCACGTGGGCGATGGCAGATCCACCCGTTTGGCGGAGTGCTCGACTTTGGGTCGAGGCGTAAATTGTAGTTGGAAGGGATACTGGGGTTATAACGTGCTGCCTGGCTTCGTGCTCATGCGATGGTTCTAAGCTGTTCAAATCATAAGTTTCAGAGAATGCAATCCGGACTTTAGTCGCGTCCTGGGCCTATTCGTCCTCGCATGTGTGAGTTCTCCGTGCGGAGGTTTGTCGCGGCCGCAGAAAACTCGATTCTGCTAAAAGCGAGAGGAATTCGTGACAAGCGAAACAGCCTTCGGCACGGTCGTTGACCTGTTCGAGCGTTCGGTTCGGGAACACTCGGCGAAACCCGCCGTCAGAGACAGCGCACGGTCGCTGACCTATGGTGAGCTGGATCACGAGTCCAATGCGGTCGCCGCGTTGTTGGGCAGTCTTGGTGTGCGCGCGGAGGACCGAGTCGGTATTTACCTGAACCGCTCCGTCGAGTTGTTCGCGGCCGTCATCGGCGTGCTGAAGGCCGGTGCCGCCTACCTGGCCGTGGACACTCGGTACCCGGATGCCCGACGCGATCTCATGCTGGCCAACGGTGGAGCGACGGTCATTCTCACCGAGCCCGGCTGGCAGGATCGGCTTTCCGGGCTGCCGGCCAAGATCGTCAGCGTGGACGAGGCACGGGACGTCGTTGCGGTGCAGCTGCCCCGGCCGAGGCCGCAGGACGCGGCCAGCGTGCTGTTCACCTCCGGCTCCTCCGGTGCACCCAAGGCCATCGTGCTGGAGCATCGCAATCTGGTGTCCTTCGCGTGCAATCCGAGCCTGCCTCGGCTGCGGCCGGGTGATCGCACCGGGCAGATCTCCAGTATTTCCTTTGACTCCTTCCACCTGGAGGTCTGGACCACCCTGTTCAGTGGCGCCGAGTCGGTCGTGCTGCCGCCCGTGCCGGAGCTGCTGGCCGCCGACTTCCAGCGCCAGCTGACCAAACACGGGATCACCGCGATGGTGGTACCGACAATGGTGGTCAACCACGTGGTCCGTGAGGACAAGCACGCCTTCGACGCCCTGCGGTTGTTGCAGGTCGGTGGTGACGTGCTGTTGCCCTCCGCCTGCCGCGCGCTGCTGTCCGGTGGGTTCACCGGGCAGCTGTTCAATCTCTACGGGCCGGCCGAGATCACCACGGCCTGCACGGCTCACGAAGTGTCTGTATCGGACGCGCAATCCGCCACCATACCGATCGGACTGCCACTGGCCGGGGTTACGCTGTGGGTGCTGGACGAACAACTGCGCCCGGTCCCGCTCGGCGAGACCGGTGAGCTGTTCGTCGCCGGGCCGGGATTGGCCCGAGGTTACCTCGGCAATCCCGAGCTGACCGAGGAACGCTTCGTGACGCTGCCGCGCGACGACGGCGCCGTGCGGGCCTATCGGACCGGGGATCTGGTACGGCAGCGCCAGGACGGCACGTTCGTCTTCGTCGGCCGCGCCGACAACCAGGTGAAGATCCGCGGCTACCGGGTCGAGCCCGGTGAGGTCGAGCGTGGCCTGTTGCGCCATGCCGAGGTGATCGACGCGGTCGTCCTTGCGCACGGCGTGGGGGGTGACCGCCGGCTGGTGGCGTTCGTGGTGGTTGACGATGACCTGAACACCAGGCAGTTGCGCGAGTGGGCGCAACGCGAGATGCCGGACTTCATGGTTCCCAGCCAGTTCGTCGCGCTGCCGCGGATTCCGGCGACGGCACATGGCAAACGGGATGTCGCCGCGTTGCAGGACACGCTCGCGTCGTTGCGGGAGCGCGAGGAGACCTACGCGGAGCCGGCCACCGACACCGAGCGCTACCTGGCCGCACTGTGGGAAGAGCTGCTCAACACCGAACGGGTGGGCCGCGAGGAGGACTTCTTCGGGCTCGGCGGCCACTCACTGCTCGCCTTTCGCATGCACCGTCGGGTCAACCGGGAGCTGGGTACCTCGGTCAGCTTTCCCGCGCTGCTGGACAACACCGTGCTGAAGGACTTCGCCTCGGCCCTCGACGCGGCACGCGAGGAGTCGGGGTGAGCGCCCCCATCAACGATGTCCCCGCCAACGACGTCCCCATCAACGACGCCGCGGCCATCGTGGTGTGCCTGGCCGCGACACCGGACCTCTCGAACGCCGTCCTCGGTATCGCCGCGCCGCCCGTGGAGGTCGCGTGAGCGCCGCCGACAGCCGAGACTCGCGTGGGGCCGCGCTGCGGCTGTTGTTGCGAGAGGTCCGTCCGGTGACCGGGACGGCACTGGCGGCTCTCGCCGTCCTCACCGTCAGCGTGCTCGGCACGCTGGCCGGTCCGCTGCTGGTGCAGCAGTTCGTGAACCTCGCGACCGCTGGCACGACAGAGTCCGCGTTGGTCACGATCTCGCTGTGGTACCTGGGCATCGCGGTGGTCGGTGGTGCCGCGCGGATCTGGTCCAGCTATCTCGCCGTGCACGCCGGCTGGCGCATCGCCGACAGCCTGCGGATGCGGTTGCTCCGCCACGTGGCCGCCGACCAGCCGATCATGGACGTGGAGAAGAGACCGGTCGGCCAGCTGCTCGAACAGGTCTCCGGCAGTGCCGACATCGTGGGGCTCGCCATCGCCCAGTCCGGGTTCCGGCTGATCAGCAACGTGCTGGTCGGAGCAGGCACGGTGGTCGCGATGTCCGTGGTCGTGCCGCAGGCCGGACTGGGCATTCTGGTGCTGATCATCCTCGTGTGTTTCGTGATGGCCCGGCTGTCCCGGCGCTCGCAGCGGCTGTGGCGAGAGGCGCGCAAACAGCAGGTGAGCCTGTTCGGCTTCGTCGGCGACGCGATCGCGGCCGGGGACGACCTGCTGGTGTTGGGACGGTCCCAGTGGGCCACCGAACGCACGACCGGTGATCTGGCCCAGCTGTTGAAGACGGAGGGCCGCGCCTACCTCAGCGGTCGGATCTTCTGGCCGGTGACCCAACTGTGCACCGCGATCTTCTTCGCGGTCGGCTTCGGTTTCGGTCTGCACGAACTGGACCTTGGCAGCATCTCGGTCGGCACGCTGACCATGATCTACCTGTACGTGACCCTGTTGCAGGGGCCGCTGGAGGACATGTCCTCCCAGGGCGGTCAGCTACAGCAGATGGCGGCCGTGCTGTCCATCGCCGCGCGCGACCTGCCGGCCGAGTCCACGCCGGCCGAGTCCACCCAGGCGCCGGCGGTACTGCCGGACGGTCCACTGGGGATCGAGTTCGAGCACGTCACCTTCGGCTACCACGAGGAAACCCCGGTACTGCGGGACGTGTCGTTCACCGTCGGGCCGCAGTGCAGCCTCGGCATCGTCGGGCCGACCGGCGCCGGCAAGAGCACGGTGATCAACCTGCTGTGCGGACTCGGCGCGCCGAACGCGGGCCGGGTCCTGCTCGGCGGTGTCGACGTCCGCCGGTTGAGCCCCCTGGAGTTCGCCCGCCGGGTGACCGTGCTCAGCCAGCGGGCCCACGTGTTCAGTGCCTCGGTCCGC
>CAJCJE010000233.1 GCA_903970565.1 Candidatus Melainabacteria bacterium
CCGCCTACCGTCCAACGGGCCGCCGACGTATTCCGCTGTGTGCCGCATCATCACACCCTCTTCCGCGCCTGGAGTCCGCCTGCCCACCGTCACCACAGTCGATTGTCCAATTGTGCGAGCCATTGTCCAACATCGCCGCCCAAACGGGCCCACGCAACACGGTGTGCCGGCCAGGTCGGCCACCGATACCGCGCAGTATCAGCACGCGATTGTCCAGTATCCAACATCCACCCACCCGGATGCCACTCGTCCGCTGCCGCTTCACCGCGCGGGCGACCCTCGGCAGTGGGTCGGCGCGGATCGGCCGTGGCGGGCATTGATACCGTCGCGCCACCAGAACCAGCGATGACGTTCACTCGTTCGGCGTAAACTGGCCGAACCCTCAACCCAGGATGCACTCCCGGATATGCGCACGACCGGTTGATCACTACACTCAGCAGGTCCAGTCAGCCTTGAAGGGACCGTGGTGCAGGATCGCCCGTGCTGGGCATCAGCCGTCGTCGGTGACATGCCGACTACTTCGGCCTCGGCGCCCACGGTCCGGAAGATGCTCGGAGGCGCTGGTCATGGGTGCGGTGAGCACAGCCGAGCGGGTGGCCGTGACTGACCAACTGGCCGCATTCGCCGAGCATTGGACCGTCGAGCTAGTCCGTACCAGCCATATCGCGTTGGAGTACGGCGAGGTCATGGCGCTGCTGCTGGAGTTGAGCGGTGAACTGGCCGAACTGCTGACCGCGCAGCCGTTCGACGCGAAACCGGCCGGCTCGATCGGGGCCCGACTGGTCGGCGCGCACTTCTCCGGCGCGGACGCCCTCGACCGCTCGCTGAAGGTCATCGGCACGGAATTCCTGGACGCCGCCGATCTGCCCTTCGACCGGCCCACCGTCGCCCGCCTCACCGAACTGACCGGCGCGATGGCCGGCGGCTACGTCGATGCCCTGCGGGATCTGCTGTTCGACGAGCAGGAGATCATCAAGCAGGCGGTGTTCCGGGCCAGGGACATCGCCGAGCGCGCCCGCCGGGCCAGCGAGGCACGGTTTCGCGCGGTGTTCAACTCCTCCGCCGTCGGCATTGCCATCATTGACTTTTCCGGTCAGTTGCAGCTGATCAACCCGGTGCTCGGCGAGATTCTCGGCTACCCGGCGGAGGAGCTGTTGCAGCGCAACATCTCCGAGCTGCTGACCGAGGAGGACGCGCCGAAGGTGATGACCGCGTTCGAGGCGATCACCAGCGGGCTACAGAACCGCTACGTCGGCAACGTGAACTTCACCGGCCAGGACGACGAACCACGCTGGACGCTGTTGTCGTTGTCGCTGGTGCGCGAGGAGTCCGGTGCCCCCGACTACGCCGTCGCCGTGATCGAGGACATCTCCGACCTGCATCTGCTGCGGGAGAACCAGCTGCACCACTCGCTGACCGACAAGCTGACCGGACTGCCCAACCACACCCAGTTCATGTCGGTGTTGGACAGCACACTGGCCAAGGCGGTCCCTGGTGAGCGGGCCGCGCTGTGCTACGTCGACCTGGACGGCTTCAAGATCGTCAACGACGGTGTCGGCCGGGCCACCGGCGACGAGGTGCTCAAGCGGGTCGGCAACACGCTCACGACGGTCTTCGCCGACCGGGCCGCAGTGGTCGCGCGGATCGGCGGCGACGGTTTCGCGGTGCTGGTCACCGGCACCACGCGCAGCCTGGAGGTCAGTCAGCTGATCACCGAGGCACTGGCCGACCTCGCCGAGCCGGTCTACTACGACTCCTCCGCCGGCATCGCGGTGTCCGCCAGCGTCGGCATCGTCGAGCGGGAGATCGAGGGCCTGGGCTCCGAGGAACTGCTGCGCGCGGCCGAACTCACCGTGCACCGGGCCAAGTCGGGCGGCAAGGCGCAGTGGGTGCTGTTCGACCCGGTCGCGCACGAGGAGGAGTGGGCCAGTTTCCGGTTGGGCGCGGCGATTCCGGGCGCGCTGGAGAACGGCGAGTTCGCCGTCGCCTACCAGCCGGTGGCGTGGATCGCCGACCAGAGCGTTGCCGGCCTGCGCGCGGTCATGCACTGGGACCATCCGGAACTGGGTCCGCTGCAACAGCACCAGTTCCTTGCGATGGCCGAGGAAACCGGGTTCGTCGTGGCAATAGGACGGTGGATGCTCGGCGAGGTCTGCGCCCAGATCAGCGACTGGGAGAAGCGGTTCGGCTCGGCGGCGCCGACCGTCGCGGTCGGCATCACCAGTCGGCTGGCCCGCGAGGAGGACCTGGTCAAGATCGTCAAGGACACCCTGGACAAGACAGGGGCGTCCCCGGCGAGGCTGCGGATCGGGGTGCCCTCCACCATCGCCGTCGACGAGGACGGCGACCCCCTGGAGAACCTGGATGCGTTGCGGGACATCGGCGTTGAGTCCGTCGTGGAGGGTTTCGGGACCAGCAACGCCGGTCTTGTCGACCTGCGCACGCTGGGTATCCGCGGGGTCGTGGTCGCGCCGAGCGTGATCCGCGCCTACGCCGAGTCCGCCGAGCCGGAATCGCCCTTCGAGCAGATGCTCGGCCAGATCGTCCGGCTGGCCGCCCAGCGGGAGGCGCGGGTCGTCGCCGACGGGGTGGAGACCATCGACGTGGCCAATCGGCTGGCCGGCCTCGGTATCGAACTCGCCACAGGCCCGGCCTTCGGCCTGGCGGTGTCACCCGAGGAGATCGAGAGTTCCTTCACCACCGGGTCCTGATCCGGTCCCGGTCCCGGCTCAATCCGTTTCGCTTGCCGACTCACTCGGTTGGCCGACTCATCCGGTTGGCTTGCCGGCTCATTTGGTCGGCCGGGCCTGCTCCTGGCCGGCCAGCGCGGCGAGACCGGCAACCCCGATCCCCAGCATCGCCAACAGGCCGAAGGCCCAGCGGCTGCCGGCCGCGTCGCCGGCCGCGTTGAGCACGCAGGTCATCACGGCGACGCCGAGCGCGGTGCCGATCCCCCGCGCCATGTTCACCAGTCCGCCGCCCATGCCGGACTGCGCGGCCGGAATCGCGCCCATCACCATCGCATTGTTCGGCGGGGTGAACAGCCCAAGGCCCACGCCGAGCAGGCCGAGCAGCAGGACGAACGAGGTCCCGCCGAAAGGCACCGCGACCAGCGGGATCAGCGCGGCGACACACAGCAGCGCCCCGCACACGCAGCGCCGAGCATTGCGCCACGAGCCCGGCAGCAGCCGGCTGCCGACGACGGCGGCGAGCCCGAACCCGGCCGGCAGCGCGGTGCAGACGATCCCGGCTCGGATCGCGGAGGCTCCCCCGGCGGTCAGCACAACCGGGATCAGCACCAGCGGCCCGAACAGCACCAGATAGCCACCGAGTGCCGCGGCCAGGCCGCCGGACACCGGCCGGCGGCGCAGCAGCCGCAGGTCGATCAGGCCGCCATCGACTCGGCGGCTGCGCGCCACGAACCCGTACCCGGCCGCCAGTCCGATCACCACCAGCACCGTGAGTGACCAGTCCGGCAGGGCAAGGCCGGAGACCGAGGACACCGCGAGCAGTAGTGCCGTGCTCCCGACGATCAGCAGCCCGAGTCCGAGGAAGTCGAACCGGCCGACCGGGTTGCGCGCCCGCGTCCTGGGCAGCAGGTAGTACCCGGCGATCAGGCCGAGAATCCCAACCGGCACGTTCACCCCGAACACCCAGCGCCAGCCGAGCAGGTCGACGAGTATCCCGCCCAGGGTCGGGCCCGACGCGAGCCCCAGCGCCTGCGCGGCGGCCTGTACGCCCAGCGCGGTGCGCATCCGGGTCGCCGGCACGCTGGTGGTGACCAGGGCGACGCTGTTGGCCTGAAGCATGGCCGCGCCGAGACCCTGCAACACCCGGCAGCCGATCAGCACGGTCAGCGACGGTGCCAGTCCGCAGGCGGCCGAGCCGAGGGTGAACAGCGCGAACCCGTAGAGGTAGAACTGCTTGCGGCCCAGCGCGTCGGCGAGTCGGCCGGCCGGGGCGAGCAGGGCGACCACGGTGAGCAGGTAACTCAGCGACACCCACTGCACCCCGGCCAGGGAGGCGTGGAACGAGGCGCGCAGCGCCGGGAAGGTCAGCGTGACGATGCTGGCGTCCAACTGCCCCATGAACGCGCCGAAGCACACCGTGCCGACGGCCAGCCAACAGGCGCCCGGCCAGTTCACGATCCGTCGAGGCCGAGGTGCCTCGGTGATCAACCAGCCGGCAAGGCCGGTCGGGTCGGCGGATCGGGTTGGCGTCGGCACGGCTCCTCCGGTGGTTGGGGTCTCCCTGCTGGGCGACTCACCTTCGACAATACGTCGGTTACCGATATAATCGGAAGCCGATGGTTCTGGTGAGCGAGGCACATCACCTGGACGGACGGCAAAGCCCACGCGCCCCAACCCTCACCGCCATGTCCGCTTTACCGGCTGGTGGTCGCTATGCGAGTCTCGGAGTGCGGGACGGCGTGGTCCCGCGCATTACGCTGATCACCATGACGCAGGCCACGTCCACATCCGGCGCTATCGACCGACCGACCACGATCGGCGCCGAAGCACTCACCGATGTCGTCACCCGGCTGCGGCGGGCGCTGCGTACCAGCATCCGCACCGACTACCCGTGGGAATCGCTTCCGATGGCCAGGGTCGAGCTGCTGATGTGCCTCGCCGACAACGCGCCGGCAAAAATCGGACAGCTGGCAACCATGCTGCGGTTGGCTCCGAACACCATCAGTGGACTCGTTCAACAGCTGCTGGAGTCGGGCCTCGCCTCGCGCGAGACCGACCCGCTGGACCGCCGGGTCGCCAGGGTCGCACTCACCGATGCCGGCCGCGAACAGCTGGCCGGTTGGAAGGCCGCGCACGAACGCCGGATCGAGACCGCGCTCGACCGGCTGCGCCCCGAGGACCGCGAGGCGATTCTGGCCGCGCTCCCCGGCCTCAACCAGCTTGCCACCCACCTCGCCGAGGGCTCGGATTCCGCAGCGGAACACTGACCTCGGCCGACCGCTGCCGGTGTCGACCGGCGTGAGCGAGTCGACCTTCTGGTTCTTCTCGGCCGGCTGGTTCTTCTCGGCCGGACGAGTCCGACCACTTTCTCGACCGATCGAGTTCCAGCGCCCAGATTTCCGGCCCGACCGCCGCGGCACGGGATCGGACTCGCCCCCTCCCACCGGGTCCGGCGAATTCCCTCCGCGCGGAGCTGACGGATTCCGTCCGCACGACTCCGGTGAATTCCATGCGCACAGGCCCGGTGGCCCGCACGGGCGCGGTGGCTGCCACCCGTACAGCCCTGGCGAATCCCCTTCATCCGGGATCGATGGATGCCACTCGGACAGCCTTCGCGGCGAATTGTCAACCGCCCATCCACAGGCGGCCAGGTTGTGCACAGATTCGCGGCGGCCGTTGGCCGAGACGGTCACGGCCGATAGGCTGGAGCAGGGCAGGCGCCCCCTTGGGGTGGGCGGGGTATGGCTAGGGGTTCTGGTTGGCGCTGGGAATTGGCGCTTGTCGGGTTTTCCGGTTTGTGTTCCGGATGTGTTGTGCACGGAATATCGTTTCCGCGCAAGGGTTTCGTGCGGACGGGGCGGGTGCGTCCGCGCGGATTCGAAAGAGTTGGACTCGGTGTCGGCGGGCTGGTTCGCGG
>CAJCJE010000234.1 GCA_903970565.1 Candidatus Melainabacteria bacterium
CCTCCTCGGCTTCCGCCGGGTCCGGCCACGAACTCTGCATCGGGTCGCCGACGATCGTCCAACTCGCGTACCGGCCGCGCCGGCCGATCATCCGCCACTGCATGGGGGAGAGGTCCTGCGCCTCGTCCAGCACGATGTGCGCGTACTCGTCGTAGTGCCGGGGCCGGACCTTGCCCTCGCTGTTGCGGATGCCGCCCCCGTCATCCTCGGCGGAGGGCCGGCGGCGCCTGCGCGGTTCGCCGAGCAGCACCCGCAACTCGTCCAGCAGGGCGATGTCGGCGACGGACGAACCCCGCGCCGGACGGGCCGAGAAGGACTCGCCGAGAAGTGTGATCTCGGCGTTGGTCAGGCTGCGGCCGGCGCAGGTGGCCAGCCGGGTCGGGTTGCCGAGGCTGTCCAGGACGCTGGCCGGGGTGAGCACCGGCCACCAGTCGACCAGGAACCGGTGGAACTCCATCCGCTCGCCGAGTTCGGTGACGAGGTCGTCGTGCGCGACGGAGAACTTCGCCCGACCGGCGATCGGGCTCCCGGCCGCCGGACTCCCGCTGGCCGGCCGGTCGCTGACGGAACGGGGGGCCGAGCCGGTGCGCTCGTCGTCGGCCGCGTAGGACTCGGCCTTGCGCCACAGGGCTTCCAGCAGCGCCTCGGCCGCGTCCACACGGGACCGGTTGGGCATCCCGCCCTTGCGCAGCACCGCCTTGCGGACCTGCTCCAGTTCCGCGCCGGCCAACTTGAGCACCTCGCCGTGATAGACCAGCCGCAGCTCGGTCGGCACGTTCGGCGGGGTCTGCCGGGTCGCCTTGCGCAGCAGCCGCAGCATCTTCGGCGACCCCTTGATCACCGCGACCGGCGCGGTGTCGGTGTGGGTGGCCTGCTCGCCGTCCAGGATCTCGCCGAGCGCGCGCAGATCGACGCTGTCCTCACCCATTGAGGGGAGCACCCGCGAGATGTAGTTGGTGAACACCGGCGACGGGCCGATCACCAGCACACCGGCACCGGTCATCTGCCGCCGGTTGCGGTAGAGCAGATAGGCGGCGCGGTGCAGGGCCACCGCGGTCTTGCCGGTGCCGGGACCGCCGGTGATCTGGGTCACGCCGGCGGAGGGCGCCCGGATCGCCTCGTCCTGCTCACGCTGGATGGTCGCGACGATGTCGCGCATGGTGTCGCCGCGCGCCCGGCCGAGCGCGGCCATCAGCGCGCCCTCGCCGATCACCGTGATGTCCTCGGTCAGCGCGTCCGGCGTCAGCACGTCGTCGTCGATGTCCAGGACCTTCTCCTGCGAACAGCGGATCACCCGCCGCCGCAGCACGTCCATCGGTTCCTCGGCGGTCGCCTGGTAGAACGCGGCCGAGGCCGGGGCACGCCAGTCCAGGACCAGGTTGTCGAAGTTCGTGTCCCGCAGGCCGAGCCGACCGATGTAGAGGGTCTCGCCGCGGGCGGCCAGGTTGCCCAGATCGAGCCGGCCGAACACCAGGCCCTCGTGCTCGGCGTCGAGCGTGTGCAGCATCTTGTTCGCGTGCTGGACCATTACGTCGCGTTCCAGCAGCATCTGGGCCTGCTCGAAGATGGCTTCCTTGCCGGCGCCGTGCGCCAGCTCGTAACCACGGTCGCGCAATGCCTCGGTTTCCGCGCGCACCTCGGTAAGGCGTGCGTAGACGCGGTCCACATGCTGCTGCTCGATCGCGATCTCGGCCTCTCTGGCAGAGGTCTCCGGCACCCGATTCTCCCGTTGCTGCGTTCCTTCTCAGCCCCCGTTCCGAGGGCCGACCCCCGGTGTTGCGAGGGCCCCGCCCCCGTCGCGGCGGTTTGTGGGCGAGATGGTGACGGTACGCCGTTGCGTTCGGCGTGAAATCGCACGCCAGGTGGATGTTTACTCAGACCGGGCAAGGTAATGTGGTAAACGGCCCGAAGGTACCGATCGCCGGCACGTGATCAGCATCTGCTGCCGTTGTGATGTGGGGGCAGGCCGCTTCCAGAACCGTCACCTCTCCTCGTCAGGTCGCGCCGGGCTGCGGTGGGTCGACCGGCGTGCGCCACACTGGTCCGGTGACCAGAATCGTGGCCGGCGCAGCGGGCGGTCGTCGGCTCGTGGTGCCGCCGAAGGGCACCCGACCCACCGCCGAACGGGTGCGCGAAGCGCTGTTCGGCGCGCTGGAGGCCGTCTTCGACTTCGACGGTATCCGAGTACTCGACCTCTACGCGGGCTCCGGCGCACTCGGCTTCGAGGCGCTCTCCCGTGGTGCGGGTGGGGTCACCTTTGTCGAATCCGATCGACACGCGCTGGATGTGCTGCGCCGTAACGCGGCCGCGCTCGGACTGCCCGGAGCCGACGTGCTGGCCGGCACCGTCGAGTCGGTCCTTGCCGCCCCGGCGCCGCGCGCCTACGACGTGATCCTGGCCGATCCGCCCTACGCGCTGGGCAACGATCAGCTGGCCGGGGTGCTGGCCGACCTGGTCGGCGGCGGCTGGTTGGCCTCGGACGGGCTGCTGGTGCTGGAACGGGCCCACCGGGACGGTGCCCCGGACTGGCCGACCGGACTGGCACCGACCCGCAGCAGGCGATATGGCGACACGGTGCTGCACTGGGCAGAGCCGGAGCAGGCCGAACCGGCCGCGCTCGACCGGCCGGCGACCGGGCCGGCGACCACGGACCGCCTCTCAACAGAGTGATCGTTACCACGGCGAGCCGGAAATTCCGCGCTCCGGCTGCTAGCGTCCGGGCCCATGCGCCGCGCGGTGTGTCCAGGTTCCTATGATCCCGTCACCAACGGTCATCTCGACATCGTCGAACGGGCGGCCGGCCTGTACGACGAGGTCGTCATCGCGGTACTGATCAACAAGACCAAGTCGGGTCTGTTCACCGTCGACGAACGTATCGAGCTGCTGCGCGAGGTCGTCGCACCGCTGCCCAACGTGCGGGTGGACTCCTGGCACGGTCTGCTGGTCGACTACTGCCGCAACAACGACATCAGGGTGATCGTCAAGGGCCTGCGCGCGGTCAGCGACTTCGACTACGAGTTGCAGATGGCGCAGATGAATCACCAGCTCTCCAGCGTCGAAACGCTGTTCATGCCGACCAGTCCGCTGTGGAGCTTTCTGTCCAGTTCCCTGGTCAAGGACGTGGCTGCCAATGGTGGTGACGTGTCGCACCTGGTGCCGGGGTCGGTGCACCAGCAGCTCAGCAGGAAGTTCGCCAGGTAGCGGCCGGGCCGGCGCCGTCGGTGGGCCCTCCCACGTCCGAACGGGCCGCCGGGGCCGTCCCCGAGCGGTACAGCTGGTTCAGGGCGAGTTTCATGCCGACGTGGCTGGCGACGAAGCCGAGGCGTTCGTAGAAGCGGTGGGCGTCGGTGCGGCTGGCATCGGTGGTCAGCTGCACCAGCGCGGCGCCCCGCTGCCGGGCCTGGTCGATGGCCCACTCGATCAGCACCCTCCCGAGGCCGCTGCCGCGTTGATCCGACCGCACCCGGACGGCCTCGATCTGCGCGCGCGTCGCGCCGAGCCTGGACAGGCCCGCCAGGAAGGTCAGCTGGAGGGTGCCGACCACCTCGCCGTCGAGTTCGGCGACCGCGAGGAACTCGCGCGGATCGGCTTCCAGCGCGTCGAACGCGGTGAGATAGCGGGAATCGCCGGGCTTCTCCCGCCGGGCGCCGAGTTCGTCGTCGGCGAGCATCGCGACGATCGCGTCCACGTCGGCCCGCCGGGCCTGGCGGATCGTCACCCGCCCGGCTGTCGGTTCGACCGTTGCCATTGTTCGACTCCTACTTTCGTATCGTGACTTCGGCGGAATATCCGTTCAGTGTCCAGGACGTCGTGGCGGACACGCCCGGCGCTGCCTTCGTCCCCGATTCGGCCGGGGGACAGGGCAAACTGTCCGTAACAGTGTCCGTGCCTTCGGCCGGACGAGGATCGCACCGGGGAGTTGCCGTGTACCGGGTGTTCGAGGCTCTCGACGAACTCGTCACCATCATCGAGGAGGCGCGGGGCGTCCCGATGACGTCCGGGTGCGTCGTACCCCGCGGTGACGTGCTCGAACTCCTCGACGACGTCCGGGACGCCATTCCCAACGAGCTCGACGACGCGCAGGACGTGCTCGAGGCGCGCGAGGAAATGCTCGGCAAGGCCCAGCACGACGCCGACCAGACGGTCAACAAGGCGAACAACTCCGCCGAGCAGATCCTGGCCGACGCGCAGGCCGAGGCCGATCGGCTGGTTTCCGAGGCCACCGCGCGGGCCGAGGCACTGCTCGCGGACGCCGAGGACAAGGCGCAGCGCGCGGTCGTGGCCGGCCGCGAGGAGTACGAGCAGCTCGTCGGCAGCGCCGAGAACGAGGCCGAGCGCATGTTGCAGGCCGGCCGCGCCTCCTACGACCGCGCCGTCGAGGAGGGCCGGGCGGAACAGGCCCACCTGGTCTCGCAGGCCGAGGTGGTGCAGGCCGCGCACGCCGAATCCGCGCGCATCCTGGACGCCACCGACGCCGAGGCGAACCGGCTGCGCACCGAGTGCGACGCCTACGTCGA
>CAJCJE010000235.1 GCA_903970565.1 Candidatus Melainabacteria bacterium
CTCGTTGGTTTCGGCGAGCACCCGGCGCGCCTTGGGCAGGGCGACGCGCAGGATGAACTGCTCGAAGATCGCCGGCTTGCCCCAGAACGCCTCGATCCCGGATACGTCCTGGCTGGCCAACACGAGGTGAATACCCTGCGACCGGCCGCGACGCGCGATGTCCTCCAACAGCACGACCGCCTGGGAGGCAACGTTGTCGCGCTCGGCGAACAGGTACTGGAACTCGTCGATCACCGCGACCATCCTCGGCCAGCGGCCGTTCGGGTCCTCGGCGCGCAGTTCCTCCAGTTTGGTGACCTCGTGGCGTTTGGCCGCGTCCGCGCGGCGCCGCATCTCGTCGGCGAGAAACCGCAGCATGGCGACGCCGAACTCGCGGTCGGCGTTGACGTTCACCCCGACCAGGCGCGCGTGCGGCAGCCAGCTCTTGTCCCGTCGGCCGGGAGTGAACTGGGCGAAGGACACCCCCTCCTTGAAGTCCAGCAGATAGAACTCCAGTTCGTCGGGGGAGTAGCGGGCGGCGAGGCTGCCCAGCAGCGCGTAGAGGAAGTTCGTCTTGCCGGACCCGCTCGGGCCGCCGATCAGCGCGTGCGGCGAGGAGTCGCCGAGGACGACGTCCATCGGCGTGCCGTCGTGGTAGCCGACGGGCGCGACCAGGCCAGGCGCGGATCGCGAGGACCACAGTTCGTGCGGCAGCAGGTCGGCGAAGGTGCACAGCCGGGCCCGGCGCGCCTCCAACTCCTCGGCGATGGCCGCGCACGCGCTGGGCACCTCGACCCTGGGCAGCGCCGGATCGGCGGTGAAGGTCGCGTTCGGGCCGGTCATCGAGGTGTGCCCGGTGTGCTCACCGGTGAAGGTGACCGTCTCCATCGGACTGTTCACCGTCACCGGCAGGTCCACCACGATCAACTGCACGCCACAGGCGAGCCCGTTGCGCGCCACCCGCTGTAATTGCTGCTGCTGCTCGTCCTTGAGCGGGAAGCGGTTGCCGAACAGCACCGCGATCCGCCACGGCTCGGTGCGCCGGCCCGCCCCACCGCTGATCGCGCTGACCGAGGTGTGCCCGCCGGCCAGGACCCCGGTGTGCACGCGACGAATGTGTTCGGAGAGTTCCTCCAGCAGTTCCTGCGGCCGGGCCGGATCGTGCACGGTCAGCAGCCCGGCCCTGGTCAGCGGATACAGGCCGGGCAGCGAGCCGGTGAGCTGGCCGGTGTCCCAGACGTGCACGTGCACCAGGCCGGGCAGGAAGTAGCTCAACACCCGCAGCAGCAAGGTCTCCACCAGCGCCTCCGCGCTGGCCCGCGACTTCGGGTTGGACGAGATCTGTAGATGCGCGGAGTCCAGCAGCGGCACCGCGACCGGGAACGGCGCCGCCTCCGGCGCGCTGTCGGAGATCGCGGTGCCGATCCGCCACAGGCCCGGCAGCACCCCGGTGCCGTCCTCCTCGCCGACCTGGCCCAGCCAGTCCGCGCCGGCCGCGCCCGAGGTTCCCGGTGCGCTCTCGGCCACGATCGCGGCCAGCGAGGGAGGGCCGGTGGCCATCCACTCGGCGAAGTGCCGTCGCCGGTCGGCCTCCGCGCGCTGGATGACCTCGGCCATCAGCGGATTGCGCAGCGCCACCGTGAAGTTCGGATCACCGAGCGCCCGGTCGATACCGTCGGTGCGCACCCACAGCTCGACCATCGCTCTGGCGTGTGCCTCGCTGGCTCGATCGTGCTCCCTGGCGGTCACGCCCAGTGCTCGGCCGACCGCGCTCCGGAACTCCTCGAGCGCCGCCTCGATCCGGTTGCGGCGCTCGGTGCGCTTGTTCACCGCGACCTCCTTCTTACGGTCGTCGTGCGGTGTCGTGCGGGGTACTGCGGGTGTACTGCGGTGGTCGTGCCGTGCTCGCCGCTACGCCGGGGCGTGTTCGGGCGTCACCTATCCCGGTATCCCATAGCGAGCGGGAATATGCCAACTCCGCAGCACCCCGACGCTCGATTGCCCCGACGAGCGCGAGATCAACTCCTCAGCCCATTATCTACAGAGCCGCCGCGAACCGTTCGGTGGCCGTCATACTCCGGGCGAGTTGATCAAGGCAGACGGTCAGGGCATCGTTCGCGGCCAGCAGTTCCGGCGGGACCAGCGACGCCGAATGGTGTCGGCCGATCTCGACCAGCACGCCGCCGGCGTCGGCCAACCGCTGCCGCGCGATCCGCAGCAACTGGTATCCCTCGCGCAGCGCGGCGTCGACCTCGGCCAACGCCGCGCCCAGTGCTTCGACCGACACGGCTACCGCGCCGCGCTCTGCTGCCGTGCCATCTCCCGGTCCACCGGCTACAGCCGAGCCGCGTAGCCCTCGGCGGTGGAGATCGCCGCCGTGACGTTCCTGGCGACCTCGGCAAGCGTCTGAACGGCATGGGCGAGCAGCCCGTTCGCCTGCTCGGCATCTGACTGGGCGCTGCCCTGCGTCGCGTTGACCAGCGCACCCTGCGCCTGCTCGATCGCCTGCCCGGCCTGTTGCAGTGCGGCGATGCTCTCGGAGGCCTTCTGGTTGGCCAACTGGATTCCGGCTCGAACTTCTTCGACGCTAGCCATCTGCGCGGCGTTCCTCCGGTCGGTACTGCGGTTGCGCGGTGAGTCGGTTGATCGTTTCCAGCCGCTGACCGACCGTTGCGAACGATCATCGGCCTCGTGATCGAAATCTAGTGGGCCGATCGGACCAGCGCTCGCGAGAACGCCCTGGCTGGTGGGGTTTCCACCGGTCCGGTGACGGGCGAGCGGGATTGGTAGCGGGCTGTGGCCGATATCGACCGCTTTCACCCGATTTCAACTCCGAGACCTGCGCACCGGTCTCTTTGTCGATAAATCGTTAAGTATCCTGATTAGCTGTTCGCTGGTCCGGTCGATGACCGGGCTTGGCCGGGCCGGGGCCGCAGGACAGTTGCAGCCCGGTGATCCCGGACTCCGGCGCGGGATCGGCCGTCCAGTTGGTGATCGCGGTCTCGCCCTCCCAGCGCAGCGGCGACCAGCCGGCCCGGTCCAACGCCGACACCGCGGTCAACACGGTCTGCGGGGGAGAGGACGATGCCGGGCCGAGGTCGATGTGCACGCTCAGCACGCCATCGCGCTCGGTGACCCCGGTCAGCGTCGCGGCGCCGGAGATCCGACTGGCCACCGCTCTTGCCTGCCATTCCGCGCCCGCCTCGCGCACCGTCGCCACGTCGACCCGCAGCATCAGCCGGCAGTTCTGGTCCGTGCCGCGCGCGTCCTCCGGCGGAATCCAGCGCTGCGCCGTCGCCTGCTCGGAGGTCGCCATCGGGTCGGTCACCGGGATGGTCACCGGGATGGTCACCGGGATGGTCGCTGGTTCGGCTTGGCCTGGTTGCGGTTGTGGCGGCGCCGGTTTCCGGTCGCCCTCGACGCCGAACTCGGACGCGACCGTGTCGGTGGGGCTTCGCCGTTCGCGGTCGGTGGCCACCGGTGGCTGCGGCGTGCGCATTCGATAGGGGTCACTGCCGCACCAGGCCTCGATGAGCAGGCGCTCCGCCCCCGGCACCAGTTCGCCGAGCGCCTCCGGATCGTCGAGCACGGTCCAGGCGGTCGGTGGTTCGCAGGAAACCCTGGGCAGGACCAGCGCCGGGCCCAGGGCTCGGACGAAGCGGCGGACGGCGCGGGCCAGCGGCGCGCCCATGTTGTGCGTGGCCCGCTCGTCGGTCGGCACGCTGATCGTTACCGCCCAGCAGTCCGGCTCCTCGGCCGAACAGTCGGTCGACTCGATGATCTGGCCCTCGACGTGCCAACACAGCTCGCCGCACGCCTCGCGGGCCCCCGCCTCGTCCTCGGCGGCGACCACCACCGTCACAAGGAGCTCAATGCTCTCGTCCATCGTGGCTGGATTGTCCTCCTGCCGCGCGCCGTGGCCGTGCCCGGTACACGGATCAGGAGTCGTCCGGACCCCGTTCGCGGCAACCGTCCTGGCCAGGGGAAGATCGGCACATCGTCGGTTAGGTCACGCCGACGACCGGTAGCGGCGCACGGTGGAAGGAACGCGATGGATCTCGGTCTCGCCGATCGGGTTTACCTGGTCACCGGGGGCAGCAAGGGTTTGGGGTTCGCCACCGCGGCGGCGTTGGTCGCCGACGGAGCGCGGGTGGTGCTGTCCTCCCGCTCGCAGGAGAACGTGGACGCCGCCGTCGCCGAACTCGGTCCCCAGGCCGTCGGTGTGGTCGGCGACAACGCCGACGCCGGCCTCGCCGAGCGGATGGTCGCCGCCGCGACCTCGCGATTCGAGCGGATCGACGGGATGCTGGTCAGCGTGGGCGGCCCGCCTCCCGGTGGCGTGCTCGACACCAGCGAACAAGCCTGGCAGGACGCCTTTTCCTCGGTCTTCGTCGGCACCCTGCGGCTGGTCAGGAGGGTTGCGGAGGAGCTTGGCGACGGTGGCGCGATCGGTCTCGTACTGTCCACCTCGGTGCGTGAGCCACTGCCGAACCTGGCCATCTCCAACGGTCTGCGACCCGGCCTCGCCATGATCGGCAAGACCCTGGCCGATGAGGTCGGCCCGCGCGGTATCCGGGTGGTCAGCCTGCTGCCGGGGGTCATCAGCACGGCGCGCAGTGTTGCGCTGTTCGCCGGCCCGGAGGCGATGGCCAAGCGGACGGCCGGCATCGCGCTGCGGCGCGTCGGCACCCCGGAGGAGTTCGGTCGGGTCGCCGCCTTCATCCTGTCGCCGGCCGCCTCCTACCTGACCGGCTGCGTGGTCGCCGTCGACGGCGGCGCGCTGAAAGCCCTCTGACCACAACGTCAATCGGGAATCCTGAGGCTGCCACTTGTTGTCCATTGTGGACTTTGGTTTCAATGGTCGGGCGGGTGTGATGAACCTGGTCTCCAGACAGTAGGCGGCCGGAGGCTGGGTTGCTGATCAGGGTGTCAGTGGCTGACCAGGACGGTGCGGTGGACGAAGTCGGTCAGGTCGGCGAGGACCTGGTCGGAGTTCGTCTCGTGGAAGACCTCGTGTCGCGCGCCGGGATAGATGATCTCCTCGAATCGTAGGCCGCGAATGCGGTCCATGCCGGTTCTGGTGTCCGCCATCGGCACCAGTTCGTCGTCCGCGCCGTGCAGCCACAGTGCCGGCAGTTCGTCGCCGAGCGGATGGTCGTAGTCGATGGTGTGCAGGAATTCGTCCAGTGCGTGCAGGGTCTGCCGGGCGAAGGGGCCGTGCCAGACGAGCGGGTCGGCGAGGTATGCCGCGCCGACGGCCGGGTCTCGCGAGAGGGTGGCCGGGTCGATCGGCTCGTCCGGGATCTCGTCGAGTTCCATCAGGTCCAACACCTGCCAGGTGCCCAGGACCGGGCCGGAGAGTACGAGCGCGGTCAGGTCGGCGGGGTAGCGCTGGGCGTACCGGGCCGCGATCATGCCACCCACCGAATGTCCGATGAGGACAGTTGGCAGACTGGGATTGGCCTGCCTGGCGTTGGTCAGCACGAGGTGCTCGTCGTCGACGACCGGCTCGAAATCGGTGATCAGCACTCGTTCGCCGGCCGAGCGGCCGTGGCCGACGTGGTCGTGGCCGAACACGACCGCGCCCGCCGCGACCAGTGCGTCGGCGACCTGCTGGTAGCGGCCGAGGTGTTCGCCGTAGCCGTGCACGAGCACGGCCAGCCAGCTGGCGTCCGGGTTGGGCCAGGTGCGGCCGGCGAGCGGGCCGGCATGACCGGACAGCGTCCATTCCAGGGGTTCGACCATGCGCTCAGCTCAGCACAGCGAGTTCCCGGCCACCAGCCTCGGGGTCGGTCGGCGGGGCCGGTGAGCCTCGGTCGGCCGCCAGAGCGGGCGACGGGGCGGCGGGAGCGGGCGACGGACGCGGCGACCGGGCGGGCGGCGGTGGTGCCTCACCAACCCCGAAGGAGTTCGGCCATGTCGGTGACCGGGGCGGTCCACTCGTAGGTCCAGCAGACGCGGCCGTCCGCGAGGGCGACCCGCACCCGGCGGTACTCCGTGCCCTCGTACTCGTCCAGCACCGCCAGCGCGGCTGCTGGGGCGCGCAGCCGCAGCAGCCAGCCGGGTACCTCGTTCGCGCCGGACAGGCGCAGCGCCGGCCAGCCGAGGCCGGTGTCGTAGAGGGTGCTGGGCAGCCGCGCCGGTTCGGGTTCGCCGACGCACCAGGGCCGCGCGAGGGACCAGGCGCTGCCGCCCGGTTGCAACGTGCCGTAGACGAAGACCCGATCCGGCCAGTTTTCGGCGGCCGGATCGCCGCTGACGGTCCGGGCGTGCAGGCGGTCCGGTCCGGGCAGCCCGCATAGACCGATCGCGTCGGCCTGGGGCACCTCGGCGCAGCGCACCGGTTCGCCGTCGACGTGCAGGGGCGCGCGGATCTGGCTGGCCCCGACGTAGGCGAGGATGCCGTCGAGCCGGCAGCCGTCCTCGGTGCGGATCTCGCCGCTGCCCAACCGGGCCAACCGGTAGCGCTCGCCACGGCCCTCGCAGATGTCCAGGACGCGCACCTGGTCGGCGGTGGCCAGCCAGACCGCGTGGGTTTCGACGATGCCGGCCATGCCGGCGAGGGTGGCCGGGCGCTGGCCGTCCCTGACCCGCAGCGCGGCGGCCCAGACGGCGGCCAGGCCGGTGCAGGTGGCCCGTAGGACCACGACCGGTCCGGTCAGGCCGAGTTCGGTCCGCAGCCAGGTGATCTTGGCCGGGCAGGCGTTGGAGCCGTAGGCCAGTACCGGTACTCGGTCGGCGAGCGTGGGCTCGCCGCGATCGGCCAGCCAGTCGTCGAGATCGGTGCCGTCCTCGGCGAGTCGCCAGGACCACGGCGCGGCCCCGCCCGGCCGGAGGACCCGGCCGTGGCCGTCCTCGTGCAGGAACGAGTGGTCCGGTCGGGCACCGGGGTAGGGGAACGCGGGATGGTCGGCATCGGTGAACGAGGCCGTCATCGTCCGCGCCGAGCAAGGGTGCGGACGGGCCCGTGCGCGATGCGCGTCGGCGCGGACCCGCCCGACTCTGAGTGACCGGCGATCCCAGCTCCGGTATGCGACCCAAACCCCGATCGCCGATCACCCATAGCTGCGGGAGCGTAGCCCGTCGCGACCAGTTGGCCATCCGCCGGGTGGGTGGTTGCATACTTTCTGTTGCACTTGCAATGCCCTGCCGGCCGCGCCAGCCGCCAATTGGGCGGTTTGACCCTCATCTTCCGGTGTAGCGGTGATCAGGAAGTGGCACCCTGCGTGGGCGGCAGCGGCACACCGGGTGGCGTGATGATGTAGGCGACGCCGCCGGGACCGCTGCCGATGTTGCCGTCGGGCAGCGTCCGCTCGGTCCGCAGCCACACGGTTTCGAACTGGTGCCGGTTGTAGACGTTGCGCACCGCCGCGTCGCTGGAGGAGGCCGGGTCGTTGGTGATCACGTCACCGTTGCTGGCGAAGCCGACCACCACCATCAGGTGCCCGTCGGTGCTGTAGTTCGAGCCGGTCAGCTCGCTGGCCTCGAAGGACACCGAGGTGACCACCGGGATGCCGCGCTTGATGTAGGACTCCAGTTCGTCCAGCGAGTGCAGCCGGGTGACGTGCGCGTCGAGGCCGTAGGTGGCCGCGTAGGCGTTGTTGAACGGCCAGTTCCCGGTGCCCCGGTAGTTGTAGTCGTAGGTGCCGCGCGCGGCCTCGTCGACCTGCGGGTCGGCATAGCCGGGGTTGATCCAGGACAGCTGCGCGGCCGTCGGCCCCCGGCCCCAGTAGGACACCACCATCGACGTCGAGGTCGGGCTGCACCAGGCCTCACCGCCGCCGTCGTACTGCGGGTACTGGCCGGAGTGGATGTTCTGGGAGTACTGCGGCACCGGCAGCGTGATGCCCTCCGCGCCGCCGAGCGGGCTGGCCGGGACGGTGAACCGGTCCGGGATCGCCGAGGTCATCGCGCCGACCATCGCCAGCGTGGGGGTCGCCGACGTGCCGGCGGCCCGGTAGAGGGTCACCCGCAGCTGGTAGGAGGTCAGGGTGACCGGCGCGTGGGCCTGGAAGGTGTCCACGTCGACCTCGCCGTTGACGTCGGACTGGTTGGGCACGCTGGTGCGGTGGATGTCCGCGTCGCCGGAGGCCCAGCGGCCCATCACGTACCAGCCGGTGCTCGCCCCGGTGTTGGTCGTGCCGTGCATCTCCACCTGGAGCCAGGTGCCGGCAGGGGTGGTCGCGTTCCAGGAGGAGATCAGCTGGGTCGCGCCGAAGCCCTGGTGGTAGGTGGGGGACAACCAGGTGGCGAAGTCATACGGCCTGGTGGTGCCCAGATCCGGGTCGGTGTAGTCGATGGTGCCGGCCGGCCGGCCGATCGTCAGACCGCCGACGGTGGGCCGGGTGCCGTCGAAACGGCCGCTGACGAAAGCCAGCGGACCGCGCCACTGGTGGAAGTTGATCGGTGCCGCATCGGGACCGTCGCTGTTGGGACTGGTGCCGTTCGGGTTGGCGCCGCCGGCCGGCGCGGCGTCGGCCGGGGCCACGGACAGGGCCAGTGCCGTGCCGGCGAGTAGGGCGAGAACCAGTCGAGACGTCCTGATCAGTCGCGGCTTCATGGGCACTCCCTCGTCGGTCGGCAGGGTTGTCGGAGATTTTCATGCCGATCCGACTGTTTGTAAACCGCTGTCTGGAGGACGGTCGCCACCTCGGCCCGCCGGGCTGACCGGGACCGGGCTCCTCACGGGTCGGGACTCAGCCCTTGATGCCGGTTTCCGCGATGCCGCGCACCAGGAATCGCTGGAGCAGCACGAACACCAGCAGCAGCGGCACGATGGAGATGGCGCCGGCCAGGAACAGCTCGTGGATGGCCGGGTGCTGGGAGAGGTTGAACGCGGAGATCGCCACCTGCACCGTGTAGGACGAGGAGTCCTGCGCGATGATCATCGGCCAGAGGAAGGAGTTCCAGGACGCGATGAAGTCGATCACCCCGATGGCCGCGAAGAAACCGGTCGCGTTCGGCACCACGATCCGCACGAACGTGCCGACGTAGCCGAGTCCGTCGATCTTGCCGGCCTCTTCCAGGTCCTTGGGGAAGTCCAGAAAGTACTGGCGGAACAGGAAAGCGGTGAACCCGCTGAACAGGCCGGGAATGATCAGGCCGCGCAGCGAGTCGAGCCAGCCCAGCGAGGAGACCACGACGAAGGTCGGCAGGAAGGTGACCGCGGCCGGGATCATCAGGGTGGCCACGATCGCGTAGAAGACCTTGTTCGCGTGCCGGTAGGGGATTCGGGCCAGGCCGTAGCCGGCCAGCGAGCACAGCAGCAGCTGACCGGCCGTCTGGAGGACCGACACGACCACCGAGTTGGCCAGGCTGCTCGCCAGCGGTACCTCGGGGTCGTCGAAGAGTTCCCCGAAGTTGCCCCACTGCAAGGAATGCGGGAAGAACGTCCAGGTCGGCGAGGTGATGTCGTCCTCATTGGACAGACCGTTGCGCACCAGAAGGTAGAAGGGCACGAGGAACAGGATCGCGGCGATGACGAGCACCACGGTGCGGACCGCGGTGCCGGCGATCCGGCCGGGACTCGTGCCCCGGATCGGGGGACGGAGCAGTTCGGCGTCGTACTTGCCGCGCAACAAGGACATCAGCTCACACCTCCGTCCGGCCCAGCCGCAGGAACCTGCTCTGTAGCACGGTGACGATCGCGATCAGCAGCGCGAGGATGATCGCCCCGGCGCTGCCGTGTCCGAGGTCCTGACCGCCGCTGCCCAGCGAGGTGTAGTACAGGTACACCAGCGGCGGGCGGGCGTAGGGCGGGTAGACGTTGCCGTCCGGGGTCGAGGTGGTCAGGATGTTCACGAACTCGTCGAACGCCTGGTAGGCGTTGATCAGCAACAGCAGTACGACCGCGACCGAGGACGCGCGCAGCTGCGGGAAGGTGACGTGCCAGAAGGTCTGCCAGCC
>CAJCJE010000236.1 GCA_903970565.1 Candidatus Melainabacteria bacterium
GATCTTCATCGGCTTCAGCCCGCTGTATCGCAGCAGTTCGGTCGTGGCCGAGTGGTCGGCGAGGAACACGGACAGGTCCGCGTAGGCATCTCGAACGTAAATCGGTGGCGTGGGAATCTCCATGATTACCTCTTCGTTCTATTTCGCGCGGGCCGGGTCGAAATGCCGTTCCGCCATCGCGACGAACATTTCGAGCTCCTCCCGGTCGCGTGGGTCGGGAACAGCGGATCGCAGGGCGTCCGACGCGGACTTGGTCAGTTCGCGGATCTTCTCGCGGGTCGTCCGCACTGCCCCGGCAGACTCGGCTAGGTGCGCCGCTCGTTGTTTCTCCTCCTCCGAGAGGGGATGCCGGGCAAGCAGGGCGTCGAGCTCTCTGCCCGCCGCGGTCGGCGACCGCAGCGCCACGGCGGCGGGAAAGGTCTGCTTGCCCGCCAGGAGATCGGCGCCGGCCTGTTTGCCGGTTTCGGCGGAGGAACCCCAGATCCCCAGTAGATCGTTGCCGAGCTGGAAGGCGGTGCCGAGGTCCATGCCGTAAACCTCAAGGCATGAGGTCACCCGGCGATCGCAGCCGCTGACCTCGGCCGCGATGGCGCAGGTCGCCTTCACCAGCTCCCCGGTCTTCTGCCGGGCCGCGACCAGGCACGCCTCGGGGTCCGCCGCCGCGTCGAAGCCCAGAGCCATGTCCTTGAGTTGTCCCTCGCACAAGGTCACGACGCAGTCGGCCAGAATAGTCGCGGTCTCCGGTCCGGCGGTCTGGGCGAACCGAATTCCGAGGGCGAGGAGCGCGTCACCGACGATCATGGTCCGGTCGCGGCCGAAGACCACCCATGCGGCCGGTCTGCCGTGTCTTTCCTCGTCGTTGTCGACGATGTCGTCGTGCAGCAGGGTGAATTGCTGCACCAGTTCCACCGCTACAGCCGCGGATAGCGCCTTGTCCTGGTCTCCACCCACCGCGCGGGCGACCGCGAACAGCAGGGCGGGCCGGATGTACTTTCCGCCCGTGTGTTGGCGCACGCGGCTTTGCTCTTCGGACCAACCGAAGTGGTAGGACGCGACCTCGCGGAGGTTCGGTGGCAGTTCTTCGATCAGCTTGTGCAGCACGGGCACGAGGCGGTTACGCGCCTCGGCGAGGACCACAACGGGGTCTCCCATTTCTAGTCTTCCCCCTCGTTACCCGTACGGCGTGGAGTGACCGCCATGTGCAGGCCGTTGAGTCGCATCACTGTTCGGAACACGTGTCGCGGCTGGGGCCCGGAGGCCGGAACCCTCAGTTTCCAGCGCAGGTGGACGGCGATGAGGATGGTCACCATCTCGTGGAGCGCGTAGTGGTTGCCGATGCACTGGTGCCTGCCTTCCAGGAACGGCAGGTAGCTGCCGGGGGGAAGGCTCTTCGCCGGGGTGTCCTCCCACCGATCCGGGTTGAAGGAATGCGGGTCGGGGAACACCGACGGGGCGTGGTGTAACGCCTGAGGACTGAAGATGACCTCGGTGCCCTTCGGGATGAGGGTCCGGCCGAGGACTACGTCGGTGGCCGCTCTGCGCATCAGGAACCAGCCGGGGGTGTGCAGGCGAAGCGCCTCCTGGACGACTGCCAGCGTGTAGGGAACGCGCCGCAGGTCCGAGGTGCGCACGGGGTGACTCGGGTCGATGTTCTCGGTCAGTTCCCGCAGGAGTCTCTGTTCGACCCGCGGATTCCTGCTCACTTCGAGAAGCAGCGACCCGAGAGTGCTCGCCGTGGTTTCGTAGGCGGCGACGAGGACGGACAGGGCCTCGTCGCGGGCCTGCGCCTGGCTGATGTGCCCTTCGGTCTGTGCCGCGGTCGCGTCGAGGATTCGGTTCATCATGTCGGCGTTCGAACTGCCGGCTTCCGCCGCCTTGACCAGTTCCTCGACGGCGTTCCGGAGGTGTTCACCCGACCTGTGGAACCTCGTCGTGGTCGCGAGTCTGGTGCCGTCCCAACGCCGCAGGGGCAGGACTGCGCGAAGCGCCACTCCTTTGAGCGCGACCGGCAACCAGGTGCGCACCTCGCTCGCGACGGCCTGCGGCAAATTCCCGGAGAACAGGGTTGTCATGGCGATGCGCAGGGACAATTCGTCGAGGTCCTGCTGGATGTTCCTCGTCTCGCCCGGAGTCCATCCGGCGACCGAGTGGGTCGCCTCCCGGTGCATGAGCACGCCGTAGGAGTCGATCGCGCCGGTCTGGAACGCGGGTTGCAGGATGCGCCGATGTTTGAGGTGGTCCTTCCTGCCCGCGACGAGAATCCCGTTGCCGAGGACGACGCGCGCGTTCTCGAACTGTTCGCCCTTCTCGAAGGAGGTCCCCTTCCGGACGAGGACGTCGTGCACCAGGGCCGGGTCCGTGACGACCAGCGCCGGTCTGTGCCCGAGCGATACCCGCACCAGCGGGGCGATGCTGGCCAGTGACTCCAGAAATTTCATCGGCGAGCGCACCAGCTGCGGGGAATGCCCCAGCAGCGGGAGCCGTCCCGGTGCCGTCGGCAGCTCCGCTACGGACAGCGCGGGTGTTTCGCGGTCAGTGTTCATCGACACCCGCCCCTGTCTGGCGTATGTACCGGGACGCGGTGATCAGTTCCGCCGCGCGCTCGGCGATCATGACGGTGGGGGCATGGGTATGGCCGCGCGGGATGGTCGGCATGATCGAGGCATCCGCGACGCGCAGGCCGTCGACGCGTCGCACGCGCAGGTCGGGTGTGACGACCGACGTGGTGTCCCTGCCCATGCGACAGGTCCCGACGCCGTGGAACACGCTGGTCGCGGTGTGACGGATGTAGTCGTCCAGGGCGGCTTCGTCGTCGATGTCGGGTTGCCACGCCCGAGGTGGGCCCACGAACGGTGCCAGGTGGGTGCTGCGCAGGAGACGCCGCGCGTACTTCACGCCCATACGGAGGCGGCGCAGGTCGGTGCCAGCTGAATCGGAGAGGTACCCGGGGTCGATGGCCGCAGGTGCGTGCGGTGCGGCCCCGGTGAGCCGGACCGTTCCCGAACTTAGCGGCTGGAGCAGGACCACGGCGATGGTGATGCCGTGCACAAGGTCGGGGCGCAGGCTCGGCCCGACGGCGGCCGGGCTGAAGATCAGTTCCAGGTCGGGGGCGCTGAGCTGGGGGGAGCTTCGCACGAAGCAGGCAGCCTCCGCTCCGTTGGATGCCAGCGGTCCTCCACGTCCGGTCGCGTATTCGAGCCAGGATGCCGGGGTGAGGGCCGACGCGAGGGTGACCGGCCGGGTGCATCGGTAGGTGAGGGTCGTCATGAGGTGGTCCTGGAGTCGCGCACCCACGTCGGGGTGGTCGCGTTTGACGGGGATGTCCAGGCTGCGCAGGTGGTCGGCGGGTCCGATCCCTGAGCGCATCAGCAGTTGCGCGGTGCCGAGAGTACCGCTGGTGAGGATGATCTCGCCTGCCTCAAGCAGTCCGTGTCGGCGGCCTGACCGGACTGTGACGCCGTGGGCGCGCCCGTCGTCGAGGTGGACCCGCTCGGCGAGTGTGCGGGGCAGGACGGTCAGGTTGGGGCGCTGCCGGGCGTGCCTCAGGTACCCGTCCGCGGCACTCCAACGCCTACCCGCGTACTGGTTGACGGGCACGAGCGCGCAACCGTCCGGAGTGTCGGTGCCATTGGCGTCGGGCAAGCGGGGAACTCCCTGCTCTTCACAGGCACGCAGGAAGGCCAGGCTGAGCGCGTTGGGCCTGGCGAGGTTCTGGACGTGGAGTGGCCCGCTGGTCCCGTAGGTACGATCAGGGTCGGTGCCGTGATGGTTCTCGGCCCGCTGGAAGCAGGGCAGGACACGATCCCAGCTCCAGCCGGGATCGCTGACCGCGGCCCAGGCCGCATAGTCGTCGGGATGGCCGCGGAGCCACATCTGGGCGTTGATGGCCGAGGAGC
>CAJCJE010000237.1 GCA_903970565.1 Candidatus Melainabacteria bacterium
GCGGGACCGGTTGTGGCGCGGCACGGTGCCCGACAGTAGCCGACGAACCGGACCAGCCGACATACGCCGAGCTTCTCGGCTTCGCCGTGGACGAACGCTAGCGGTACCCGACCCGGCCGGCGGCTCCCGATGCGCGTCTGGCGTGCGAGAATGCGGGAGTGCCGACCTATGCTTACAAGTGCCGGGCGTGTGCCGAGGAATTCGAGCTGTCCCGGCCGATGAGTGAGTCCTCCGCTCCCGCCGACTGCCCGGCCGGCCACGCGGACACCGTCAAGCTGCTCACCACCGTCGCGATCGGCGGCCGGGCCGGCGGCTCCCCCGGCGCTGCCCCGTCCGGTGGCGGCTGCTGCGGCGGCGCCTGCGGTTGCGGCTGAGGATGCCCGCGCGCTACCGGTTGGTGTAGTCGCGGAAGCCCTTGCCGGTCTTGCGGCCGAGGCGGCCGGCGGTGACGAGATGTTCCAGCAGCGGAGCGGGAGCGTACCCGGCCTCGCGGAACTCGTTGTACAGCGTGCGTTCGATGGCCAGTGACACGTCGAGGCCGACGACGTCGAGCAGTTCGAACGGACCCATCGGCAGGCCGCAGCCGACCTTCATCGCGGTGTCGATGTCCTCGGCCTCCGCGTAGTGGCCCTCCAGCATCTTCACCGCGTCGTTGAGATACGGGAACAGCAGCGCGTTGACGATGAACCCGGCCCGGTCGGTGCAGTGCACCGGGTGTTTGCCGACCGCCGTGCAGATCGCGTGCGCGGTCGCGACCACCTCGGGGGCGGTGGAGATGGTCGCGACCACCTCGACGAGTTTCATGGCCGGCGCGGGATTGAAGAAGTGCAGACCGACCACATCGGACGGACGTGAGGTTGCCGCGGCGCATTCGATGACCGGCAGCGAGGAGGTGGTGGTGGCCAGCACGGCGCCGGGTTTGCACACCTTGTCGAGGGCGGCGAACACCTCGGTCTTCACCGCCAGTTCCTCGGCGATCGCCTCGATGAGCAGGTCGCGGTCGGCGAGGTCGTCGAACTCCGCCGAGGGGGTGATCCTGGCCAGGGTGGCGTCCCGGTCGGCCTCGGACAGCCGGCCCTTGGCCACCGAGCGGTCCAGCGACTTGCCGACCCTGCCGACGGCGGCCTTCGCCTTGTCCGCGCTGCGGGCGCGCAGCACGACGTCGAAGCCCTTCTTGGCGAACACCTCGGCGATGCCGGTGGCCATCGTGCCGGTGCCGATCACCCCGACCCGCCGGATGTCGGCGCCGGCCACGGGTTCGTCGGCGGCGCCGGGGGTGTGGACGTCGGGCACGACGGTCGGCGAGTCGGGGCCGTCGTAGGTGTAGAAGCCGCGTCCGGCCTTGCGCCCGAGCAGGCCTGCGGTGATCATCTGCTTGAGTAGCGGGGTCGGCGCGTGCAGCCGGTTGCGCGACTGGTGGTACATGGTGTCCAGGATTTCCTGGGCGGTGTCCAGGCCGATCAGGTCGAGCAGTTGCAGCGGTCCCATCGGATAGCCACAGCCGAACCGCATGGCCGCATCCAGGTCCTCACGGGTGGCGTAGCGCTGCTCGTACATGCCGACGGCATGGTTGAGGTAGCCGAACAGCAGCGCGTTGGCGATGAACCCGGCCCGGTCGCCGATGACTACCGGCTCCTTGCCGAGGCCACGGACGAACGCGACCACGTCGTCGATCACGTCCGGCTCGGTGACCACCGTGCGGACCACCTCGACGAGTTTCTGGATCGGCGCCGGGTTGAAGAAGTGCAGGCCGACCACCTTGCCCGGCCGGGAGGTGCGCACGCCGATCTCGGTGACCGACAGCGAGGAGGTGTTGGACGCCAGCACGGCCTCGGGTCGGCAGATCCGGTCCAGCTCGGTGAAGACCGCCGCCTTGCCCGCCAGGCTCTCCGGGATCGCCTCGATCACCAGGTCACAGTCGGCGAGGTCGGCGAGGCTGGTGCCGTAGCCGATCCGCGTCAGCAGTTCCGCCCTGGCCGGCCCGTCCAACTTGCCGCCGGTCACGCCGCGCTCGGTGGAGTGTTCGAGATGGGCCCGGCCTCGGGCGATGCTCTCCTCGTCGAGTTCGACGGCGACGACCCGAAGTCCCGTCCTGGCCGCTACCTCGGCGATGCCGGCGCCCATCGTGCCCAGCCCGACGATGCCGATCGTGCGGAATTCCCGTGCCACGTCTGCCACCTCGCAATCTCGAAGCTACGCGCCAGTAACTTGTCGAGATGGTCCCACGGCAGATAGCCGGTTCCGGGTGAGCTTCACCACCGGATCGTGCAAGAAACCCGATCGATACCTACAAATCCGGGTAGACAAAAGTTGAGCCTGTCATTGTCAACTATGCGGTGCTACTCGCCGAATCCGCCTTCCACCAGGGCGGTGATCCGCTCGATGGCCTCGCCGGCCTGCGGCCCGCGCGCGGTGACCTCGATCCGGTCGCCGGCCCGCGCGGCGAGTTCCAGCAGTGCGAGCACGCTGCTGGCATCGGCGTGCGCGGCGCCGAGACCGATGGTGACCTCGGCCGCCAGCCCGGCGATCGCGCGGGCCACCAGTGCGGCTGGCCGGGCATGGAGGCCGATCTCGTTGGCCAGCACCAGTTCGGTGTGCGTGGTCGGTCCGGTCGGGACGCTGGGCGGGGTCGGGTCGGCGCCGGCCGATTCGGCGGTGCGGTGCACCTCGGCAAGGCCGGCGCCGCCCTGCGCGGCAACGGCG
>CAJCJE010000238.1 GCA_903970565.1 Candidatus Melainabacteria bacterium
CGCCGCTGGCACGACCACGTCCGCACGCACGTCCTGCCGCACGGTGACGAGGACCGTCCGATCATCTACAACTCCTGGGAGGCAACGGGCTTCGACGTCAACGAGACCAACCAGAAGCAGTTGGCCGCGCTGGCCGCCTCGGTCGGCGTCGAGCTGTTCGTGATGGACGACGGCTGGTTCGGCGCGCGCAGCAGCGACCGGGCCGGCCTCGGTGACTGGACGGTCAACACCGACCGCTTCCCCGGCAACCTCGAACCGCTGATCGAGGAGGTGCACCGGCTCGGAATGCGGTTCGGTCTGTGGGTCGAGCCGGAGATGGTGAACCCGGACAGCGACCTCTACCGGGCGCACCCGGACTGGGTGCTGCACTTCCCGAACCGGCAACGCACGCAGAAGCGCAACCAACTGGTGCTCAACCTCGCCCGCGACGACGTCGCCGACTGGGCGCGGGACTGGCTCAACGCGCTGGTCGGCAAGCACGAGATCGACTTCCTCAAGTGGGACATGAACCGCCCGTTCAGCGAAGCGGGCTGGCCGGAGCACCCGCAGGACCAGGACCTGCTCTGGCGCCGCTACGTGGACAACCTGTACTCGATCATCGACCGGCTGCGCGCGGATCACCCGCACCTGCGCATCGAGTCGTGCAGCGGTGGCGGTGGCCGGGTCGATCTCGGCATCCTGGCCAGGACCGACCAGGTGTGGACCTCCGACAACACCGACGCGCTGGACCGGCTGCGCATCCAGGAGGGCTTCAGCCAGGTCTATCCGGCCGGGGTGATGGCCGCCTGGGTGACCGACAGCCCGAACTACCTGACCGGGCGGGTGATCCCGCTGCGCTACCGCTTCCATGTCGCGATGGCCGGGGTGATGGCCATCGGCGGCAACCTGACCGAGTGGACCGAAGCCGAACTCACCGAGGCCGCCGAACTCGTGGCGGCCTACAAGCAGGTGCGCGGCATTGTCCAGCATGGCGTCCAGTACCGGCTGCGCGGCCCGAGAGACGACGGCCTCACCGCAGTGCAGTACAACTCGCCGGACGGTACGCGGGCCGCGGTGTTCACCATGCTGCAATCCGGACACTTCGGCCACGTCCCGGCGCTGCTGCGGCTGCGCGGCCTGCACCCGGACGCACGGTACCGGGACGAGGACACCGGCGTCGTGCACCACGGCGCCGTGCTGCTCGAACACGGCCTCCCGCTGCACCTGCCGACCGGCGACTACGCCAGCAGCCTCACCCGGCTCACCGAAATCCGCTGACACCGCCGGTCCGCTCCCCTGACACCGCCGGTCCCCGCTCTCCCGACTCCGCTGGTTCTGCTCCCCCGACTCCGCGGGTTCTGCTTTCTCGGCGACTCTGCGCGCGTTCCGGAGAGTCGCCGAGGAGGTGCGCCGACCCGGTGGCAGGATGTCGCCCAGTCACTGCGAGTCGAGTCACCCGGTCGTTGCCACGTTGACCACGTCGTGGACCATGTCACGGCGCGTCGACCGGTCGTCTCGGGTTGACCAGCCCTGACCGGTTCGCCCCCGGTGCCGATGGACCGGAAGGATGGTGGCCAGTGCCCGGACGCGAACCGATCCCGCCGCAGGACGGCACCGAGTCCGAGCTGCCGATCCTGCCGGCCACCGTCGCCGCCGCCCATCTCAGTTCCTGCGCGACCGGCCTGGCCAGGGCGACCACGGCCGCGAACGCGCCGCACGGCATCGGCGAGGTCGGTGCGCTGGCCGAGGTGATCCGGTCACTGGTGCAGGGCCAACGCCAGCTCGCCTGCACCCTCGCCAACCTCGCCGACCGCGTCGCCGCGGGTGAGGCCAACGGCTCCCTGGCCGCCGCGCCACGATCCGAGCTGTCCGCGCTGACCGAGATCCTGACCGCCGCGAGCAATGCCGCCGGCCACACGGCGGACGCTCTCGCGGAGACGTCGCCGGCCCTGGACGTGCTGCTGGAATCGGTCGGCAGCGATACCCGTTTGACCTAGTTCCGCAGGCCAGCGACCCGACTAGGCTGGTGAGGTCCGGTCGGAGAGGCCAGGCACGGTCTGCTTTCTGGCCTTCCCCGCCGCCGCAGACCCGAACGCGGAACAGTGGGGTTTCCGCGCCGCCAGGAGAGGTCGTCATGCGAAGCATCTGGAACGGTTCGATCGCATTCGGTGGGGTCAGCATCCCGGTCAAGGCCTATCCGGCCACGGAGGAACACGGCTCCGGTCTGCATCAGGCCCATCAACACGACGGTGGCCGGGTGAAGATCAAACGGATCTGCGAACTGGACAACGCCGAGGTGCCCTACCCGGAGATGGTGAAGGGCTACGAACTGCCTGGTGGCGACGTGGTCCTACTGACCGACGAGGACCTGGCGACGCTGCCGCTGCCGACCACCCGGTCCATCGAGGTGTGCGCGTTCACGCCGCTGGAGCAGGTCGACCCGATCTATTTCGCCAAGAGCTACTATCTCGAACCGGAACCGGCCGGCACCAAGCCGTACGTGCTGTTCAGCGAGGCGCTGCAACAGTCCGGCCGGGTCGCCGTGGTCAAGGTGGCGCTGCGGCAGCGGGAAAGCCTCGGCGTGCTGCGGGTGCGCCAGCAGGTGATCGTGCTGGAGACGATGCTGTGGGCCGACGAGATCCGCACCCCGGATTTCCCGTTCCAGCACGAGGACGTCGACCTGAGCGGCACCGAGATCAACGCGGCGGCCGAGGCGATGGAGAAACTGTCCGTCCCCTTCGCCCCCGACCAGTACGCCGACTCCTACCAGCTCGCACTGAAAGCCCTGGTACAGGCCAAGATCGACGGCCTCGAAGTCATGGCGCCGACCGCGCTGGCGCAGGAGGCCGGCACCCAGGACCTGCTCACCGCCCTGCAATCCGGCGCCGAAGCCGCCCAGGCACCACCGGCGAAGGCAACCCGCAGGCGAGCCTCGGTCAGCAAGGCAAAGGCCGCCGAACGCAAGGCCGCAGCCGCCAAGACCACCGCGAACCGGGCGGCCAGCCGAGCCAAGAAGGCCAGCGCAGCCGGAAAATCCGCCGGCTGATCCCTCGGTTGGTTGAGTCGGTGGCCGGTCACGTCCACCCGACTCAGCCGGCTTTCCGCCCACGCAACCAAACCCGCACAACCGAAAGTCGCCCCCGCGCAGTCAAGCCGGCGCACGACAAAGGCCAGCCGAGCAACGAAGCCGCCCGCACAAGGCCCAGGGAAGAAGTCGGCCGCGCAACCAAGTCAGCGGCACGACCAAGTCAGCGGCACGGCCA
>CAJCJE010000239.1 GCA_903970565.1 Candidatus Melainabacteria bacterium
GGCCGCCCCGTCCCGCCCGGACGCGCCTGCTGAGGGTAGCGCCGCGGGCTGGGCCGTGGTGGTGCCGACGGGGCCGGCCGGCGAGTTGGAGGTGTTGCGGTGCACCGCCTCGGTGATCGCCCACACCCCGAGCCCGACCAGCGCCAGCAGCAGCACGCCGACCAACGCCCACAGCGCGGTGTGCCGAGGCGGCGGACCCTGCACGACCGGGTGGTAGCCGATTCCGGACGGCGGGCCCGGTGACGGCAGCTGGGCCGGCAGCTGCGCGGACATCGGCGGCGGTACCGGGGCCCCCGGCGGCATGGTCTGCGGGCCGAGCCCACCGACCGCCAGCTGCGGCGGCATCATCAGGTGCTGTTGCTGCCCGGCCAGCTGCTGGTTGAGCTGGTGCTGCCCCCGCTGTTGTTGCTGCCCCCGCTGTTGTTGTTGACTCAACTGTTGGTGCTGGCTCAGCTGCTGCTGTTGGGCGAGTTGTTGGGCGAGTAACCCGGCGGGGGTCGGCGGCGGCGCCCCGGCCCGCACCGCGGCCACCGCCGCGGCGAACTCGCCGCCGTTGCCGTAGCGCTGCCGGGGGTCCTTGACCAGGGTCGCCTCGATCAGCGCGCGCACCGAGGGTGGCACGTCCGGTGGCAGCGGCGGGGCGAGGTCCCTGATGTGCATCATCGCCACGGTCACCGCGTTGTCGGACAGGAACGGACGATGCCCCATCAGGCACTCGTAGCCGACCACGGCCAGGGAGTACACGTCGCTGGCCGGCGAGGCCTCATCACCCAGCGCCTGCTCGGGGGCGATGTAGTGCGCGGTGCCCATCACCATTCCCGACCGGGTGACCGGGGCGGCGTCGGCGGCCTTGGCGATGCCGAAGTCGGTGAGCTTCACGACCCCGGTCGGCACGATCATGATGTTGCCCGGCTTGACGTCCCGGTGCACGTAACCGCGTTCGTGCGCGGCCTGTAGCGCCTGCCCGGCCTGTTCGAGGATGTCCAGGGTCCGCTCGGCGGAGAGCCGGTGGGCCTTGGCCAGGATCGCGGCCAGCGGCTCGCCCTCGACCAGTTCCATCACCAGGTACGCGGTGTCCTGCGGCCCGTCCGGAACGGCCGCGGTCTCGCCGTAGTCGTGCACGGCCGCGATACCGGGATGGTTGAGCGAGGCGGTGGTGCGGGCCTCGGTGCGGAAGCGGTGCAGGAACTCCGCGTCCCCGCACAGTTCCGGCTTGAGCACCTTCACCGCGACGCGCCGGTCCAACCGGGTGTCCGCGGCGTCCCACACCTCGCCCATCCCACCGACGGCGATCCGGCGGTCCAGCCGGTACCGGTCGGCGAGCAGCTGCCCCGACGTCAACACCCTCAACTCCCCCCGGCCTCGGCGTTGATCATCAGGCGGGCGATCGGCGCGGCGACCTTGGCACCGATGGTGGCCAGGTCGAAGGACCCACCCGAGGTCACCACGACCGCGACCGCGATGTCCTTGCCCGGCGCGAAGGCGTCGTACCAGCCGTAGGGCTGGGTGTTCTTGGGGTTGTTCCCGTGCTCGGCGGTCCCGGTCTTGGACGCGATGGTGATGTTCGGGTCCTTGTTGACCGTGCCGTCGTTGGCCTCCGAGGCCTCCATCATGTCGGTGATGGTCGAGGCGACCTGCGGGGACATCACGTTGTTGTTCATCACCTGCGGGGTGAACCCCTGGATGGTGGACAGGTCCGGCGCCAGGATCGCCTTGACCAGCTGCGGCTGCATCTCCACGCCGCCGTTGGCGATGGTCGCCGCGACCAGCGCGTTCTGTAGCGGCGTCTCCTGCACGTTGAGCTGGCCGATACCGCTCTGGTAGAGGCCGGGGGTGCCGTTGAGGATGTTCAGGCAGTTGCCGCCGGTGGACGGCCCGAGGCAGGAGGGCACCACCGACAGCGGGACCGACAGGTTGTCGCCGAAGCCGAACTTCTGCGCCTGCGCCGCGAGCGCCGAGGCACCGACCCGCCCGGCGAGGGTGGCGAACGCGGTGTTGCAGGAGGCCGCGAGCGCCTGCTTCATCGTCACCATGCCGCCCGAACCGCCGGGGCAGGTCTCGCCGTCGTCGTTGTGCATCAGGGTCGAGGTGCCGGGCAGCGTGATGGCCGAGGCACTCGGCAGGTCGGCGTTGTTCTCGGTGTCGACGTTGTTGTTCAGCGCCGCCGCCGCCACGATCAGCTTGAACGTCGAACCCGGCTGGTAGGCCGCCTGCACCGGCTGGTTGATCAGCGGCGAGGACAGCGAGGTCGGGTTGGTGGCCGCCCAGGAGTTGGTCTCGGTCGTGGTGGAGTGCGAGGCCAGGCCGTTGGGGTCGTAGGAGGGCGTGGACACCATCGCCAGGATCTGCCCGGTCGAGGGCTGGATGGCCACGGCCGCGCCGGAGTAGCCGGCCGCGATCATGCCGTTGTACGCGGCCTCCTGGACCTTCGGGTCGATGGTCAGCTGCACGTCGCCGCCGCTGGGATTGCGCCCAGTGATCAGGTCCGACAGCCGCCGCACGAACAGCCGGTCGTCGCTGCCGTTGAGGATCGAGTTCTCGATCCGTTCCATCCCGCTGGCGCCGTAGACCAGCGAGAAGTAGCCGGTGACCGGTGCGTACATCGGTCCGTCCGGGTACTGGCGCAGGTACTTGTAGCTGTCGGTGGTGGCCACCGAGGTGGCCAGTGGCGCGCCGTTGGTCGCGGTGATCAGGCCGCGCGGCTCGCTGTACTCGGTGAGCAGGGTCCGGTGGTTGAGCGGGTTGTTGCTGTAGCTGTCGGCCTTGATCACCTGGACGTACATGTCGTTGACCATCAGCAGGACGACCAACACCATCATGGCCAGGCTGACCCTGCGCAGGGGCGTGTTCACTGGGGACGCTCCACCATGATCGTGCTCGCCTCGGCCAACGGCGCCTGCGGCAGCTTCGGCCGGCTGCTGGTGCCCGGCCGTGGTCGGCGAGCCGAGTCGGAGATCCGCAACAGCAACGCCACCAGAATGTAGTTGGCCAACAGCGAGGAACCGCCGGCGGACAGGAACGGTGAGGTGAGGCCGGTTTCCGGGATCAGCTTGGTCACCCCGCCGATCACCACGAAGATCTGCCAGACCATCGAGAACGCCAGGCCGCCGCCGAGCAGCTTGCCGAAGGTGTCGCGGACCGCGATCGCACCGCGCAGGCCGCGCAGCGCCAGCACCAGGTAGATCATCATGACCGCGAAGAGGCCGAGCAGGCCGAGTTCCTCACCGATCGCCGCGGTGATGAAGTCCGAGCTGGCCTCCGGCACCAGGTTCGGGTGACCGGCGCCGAGGCCGGTGCCGAAGATGCCGCCGGTGCCCAGACTGAACAGCGACTGGGCCATCTGGCCGCCGCCGCCGATCTGGTTGTAGGTGGCGAACGGGTCCAGCCAGTTCGCCACCCGCTGCTGTACGTGCGTGAACAGGTGGAAGGACAGCAGGCACGCGCCGATGAACGGGACCAGGCCGATGATGACCCAGGCCGCCCGCTCGGTGGCGATGTAGATCATCACCAGCACGATGCCGAAGATCAGCAGCGAGTTGCCGAGGTCCTTCTCCAGCGCCAGCACGCCGACCGCGGCGAACAGCGCGGCCACCAGCGGACCGAGATCGCGCGGGCGCGGCAGTTCCAGGCCGAGGAACGTGCGCCCGGCCGCCATGAACAGGTCGCGTTTGGCCACCAGGAAGGACGCGAAGAAGATGATCAGCAGGATCTTGGCGAACTCACCGGGCTGGATGGAGAAGAACGGCAGGATGATCCACACCTTCGCGCCGTTCACCGCGGACAGGCTGGAGGGCAGGATGCCGGGCAGTACCAGCAGGAACAGCCCGATCAGGCCGAAGGTGTAGCTGTAGCGGGACAGCGTCCGGTGGTCCTTGACGTAGGCCAGGATGAGCACGAACAGGACCAACCCGATCGCGGTCCACAGCACCTGCTTGGGCGCCTGCACCGAGAAGTGCTTGCCGGCCGCCGCCGCCGTGGCCAACCCGGACAGGTCCAGCCGGTGGATCATCACCAGGCCGACCCCGTTGAGCAGCGCGACGCAGGGCAGGATCAGCGGATCGGCATACGGCGCCCAGCGGCGCACCGCGAAATGCGCGGCGGCGAACAACCCCAGGTAGGCCACGCCGTAGTAGACGATCTGCATCGTCAGTTCCTGCTCCTGGTTGGCCTCGACCAGGACCAGGGCGACGGTGACCATACCGGCGACGAACGCCAGCAGTGCGAGTTCGGTGCCGCGCCGGGTCGGCGGCGCGCCCGGACCAGCGGTGCTACCGCCGGTTCCAGCCGCCGCACCCGCCCCGGCGGGGACCGGCGCCGACATCAGGACCCCGGCTTCCGACAGTCGCCGCCGGGCTGTTGATGCGGGGTGGGCACCCCGGTGGTCGGCACGGTGTTCGAAACCGACGGGGTCGAGCTGCCGATCGCCGAACCGATTCCCGAGGACGCGCCGCCGGTGGTGGAGGTCGGCGGGCCGGCCGTCGAGGTCGGCGCGCCGTTGGCGGAGGTGCCAACGGCCGGGCTGTTCGGCGTGGTGCTCGCCGGCTTCGGGCATTCCGGCAGCACCTGCTGGGTACGCAGCCGCTGTAGGGTCGCCTGCGCGTCGGGCAGGCTGGTCGCCGGGATACCGGCCTGCACGTTGAGCCGGGCACTGGCGTTCAGATCGTCGATCCTGATCTCGTCGCAGGCCTGGCCCGGCGTGCAGGAGCCCTGCACCTGCCGGTTGAGCGAGATGCCGAGCACACTGCCCCGGACACCCTGGAAGATGGCGATCTCGGTGTTGCTCGCCTCACCGACGTAGTACTGGCTCAGTACCCAGTAGCGCGTCGCGAATGCGCCACCGCCGAGCACGATCAGCACGATCAGCGTGATGATCAGCCCGCGCAGCAGCCTGCGCTTGCGGGGTTTGGGCTCCTGCTGCTCACCGGGCAGGATTCGGGCCGGCGGCGGGGTCACCGGCTGTAGGGCGCGGGCCCGCGAGGCGGGGGAGTCCGGCGGTGGCGCGTCGTCACTGCCGTCACCGGCCGCGCCGCCCACGATCGGGTCGTCCTCGCCGAAGTCGATGTCCACCACGTCGGCGATGATCACCGTCACGTTGTCCGGGCCACCGGCCTTCAGTGCCAGCTCGATCATCCGGTCCGCGCTCTCCTGCGGGTCCGGGATGCGCACCGCCTCGGACAGCGTCTCGTGACTGATGTAGGAGGACAGCCCGTCCGAACACAGCAGATACCGGTCGCCGGCGCGCGCCTCGCGCACGGTCAGGCTCGGCTCGATGTCGTGGCCGGTCAGCGCGCGCAGCAGCAGTGACCGCTGCGGGTGGCTGTTGGCCTCCTCCGGCGTGATCCGGCCCTCGTCGATCAGCGACTGCACGAAGCTGTCGTCGTGGGTGATCTGGGAGATCGTGCCGCTACGCATCAGGTACGTGCGCGAGTCGCCGATGTTCACCACGCCCAGCCGATTGCCGGCGAAGAGCACCGCGGTGAGGGTGGTGCCCATCCCGTCCAGCTCGGGATCGTTGGCCACCAGCTCGGAAATGGCCGCGTTGCCGGCCAGCACCGCCTCGCGCAGCGGGTGGAGCAGGTCCTCGCCGGGCTCGTCGTCGTCCAGCGGCGCCAGCGCCGCGATCACGATCTTGCTCGCGACCTCGCCACCGGCGTAACCACCCATCCCGTCGGCGACGGCGAGCAACCGAGGACCCGCGTACACCGAGTCCTGGTTGTTGGACCGAACCAGGCCCCGGTCGCTTCGAGCGACGTATTTGAGTACAAGGGTCATGAGCGCAGCTCGATCACCGTTTTGCCGATGCGGATCGGGACACCGAGCGGGACCCGAAGGGGTGCCGTGACCTTCGCTCGGTCGAGGTAGGTGCCGTTGGTGGAGCCTAGATCCTCCACGTACCAGTCCATTCCGCGCAGGGACACTCGGGCGTGTCTGGTCGAGGCGTAGTCATCGTCCAACACCAATGTGGAGTCGTCGGCGCGACCGATCATGATCGGCCGGCCGTCCAGCGCGATCCGGGTCCCGGCGAGCGCGCCGTGCGTGACCACCAACTGCCTGGCCGCCTTCCCTCGATTCTTCTTCGCCGCGCTCCGTCGCAGGCCGGGCATGGCGACCCGGATTCCCGACGCCGCGTAGAGGTCCGAGCGGACCACCCGCAACGCGGCGTACACGAACAACCAGAGCAGGGCGAGAAACCCTGCTCTGGTCAGCTGTATCACCAGCTCTGGCACCGGTGTGACTGCTCCCGACTCAAGACGAACGCGGTTGTGGTGACTCCTGTCGCGGCCCGGTCCGTCCGTCCTACCGATCAGCCCTGGCTGCGGAACACCAGCGAAGAATGACCGATGCGGATGACGTCGCCGTCCGCGAGCTGCCAAGTCTGCACTGGTTGACCGTTCACCGTCGTGCCATTGGTCGAACCGAGGTCAGCAAGCATGGCACTCTGACCATCCCAGGTGATCTCCAGGTGCCGTCGGGACACGCCGGTGTCCGGCAACCGGAAGTCGGCATCCTGCCCGCGACCGACCACGTTGCCGCCCTGCTTGAGCGGGTAGTTGCGGTTGGAGCCGTCATCCAGTTGCAGGCTGGCCTGCATTTGTCGGGGTCCAGTCTGCACGGCCGGTGGCGCGTACCCCTGGCCGGGCTCCGGGTAGCCGCCACCGCCGCCGGGCGGGGGGTAACCACCCTGCTGGGGCGGGTAGCCGCCACCCTGCGGCTGGCCGTAGCCCTGGTCGTAGCCGCCCTGCTGCGGCGGCTGGCCGTAACCCTGTTCGTGCCCGCCGGGTGCGCCGTAACCCTGTTCGTACCCGCCCGGCGCGCCGTAACCCTGATCCTGGCCCTGTTGGCCATAACCTTGGTCGTAGCCGCCTTGCTGGCCGTATCCGTAGTTGGGGTCTGCGCCGTACTGACCCTGTCCATAACCTTGCTGGCCGTACGGGTCATTGTCGGGGTGTTGGCCGTAGCCGGGGGGCTGGCTCATTGATCCGTCTCCTGCGTTACGAGGTGGTGCCGACCGTCGGTGTGCGTCGGGGTCGACGGACGAACGGGTTCGAAACTGTCCGGTGTGCAGTGCGTCGGAACGCTCCACGGAGACTACGACGTCACCGTAGGTCTCCCAGCCGTGCTCGGCGAGATGTTCTTCGACGCAGTCGGCGAGCAGCTGGCTTATTCGCTGTTCGTCCTGTTCAGCGCCGGCCAGACGATCGTGGTCCGCCGGCCCCAGCAACACCGTGTAGTGATTGGGTGCCAGTAAGCGACCGCCCGCCAACTCGCGGACATTCAGCTCACCTTCACGTTGTAGGGCCTGAGCCACCTCCTGCGGCACGACGCTGCCACCGAACACACGTGCGAAACTGTTGCCGACCATGCCTTCGAGTCGGCGCTCGAAGCGCTGAACGAGGCCCACGGGTTCATCCTTTCGCACGACTATCCTGCACGCGATCGTATCCGTGCCAGTCCACCCGGACACGGGTCAGTTGAAACCTGCTCCGGACGCCGTGCTAATCTTCCTCCCGTCACTGAAGCGCGAGTGGCGGAATGGCAGACGCGCACGGTTCAGGTCCGTGTGTCCGAAAGGACGTGGGGGTTCAACTCCCCCCTCGCGCACGCTTCAGGCCCCGGAAGACCCTGTTCGCAAAATGCGCGAACAGGGTCTTCCGTTGTGTCTGCGTGGGGCACGGCCCCACGCCCCCATCGCCGGGCGCGGCCTCGGACCCCGCAGGTTCACATTTGACGGGTAGGCCCGGGTTTGCGCGGAGCAGGTGGTTCGTCCGCTTCATGGTGGCGGGGCTCGCTTCGCATCGCGGGTTGAGGGCCCGCATCGCCGGCTGTACCTGCCGTCCATCCGTTTTGTCCGGCTGTTGTTTCGTGGGCCGGCGCTTCGGTGATTTGTGATGTGAATTACGTCGAAGGCTTGCGGTTGTTCTCGACCAACACGCCGCAGGCCGCGACCAGGCCCAGGCTGATCGCGACGATCGCCTCCGCCCACAGGAACGATGCGTAGTCCAACAGCGAGCCGATCGGCGGTAGGCCGGGAACGGCGTTGCGCACGGCCACCAAGGCGAACAGCGTCGCCGCCATCCAGCCCATCGCCGGCCAGATCAGACCTCGCCGCTGCCGGACGATGATCCAGGCCGCGCCGAGGACCGACAAAGCCAATATCCACATCGCGGCCATCAGAAACCAGGCGAAGATGAACGTGCCCCTGGATCGTTCGATTCGCAGTCCGATAGCGGCGCTGCCACTATCCACGTTGGCCCCGATGGCCTTGGTGAGGAAGAACGGGTCCGCATTGCGGAAGGTCAGCGAAATCGGTATCGGCTCGCTGTTGATCGAAGCGTAGAAACCGACCGTGGTGGTGTATCGGTCGAACGGATAGTCCGACACGATTCCGGTGTCCAGGCCGACTGAGATGTTCTGCGCGGAGATTCGCTCCCGAGCCGGGAAGTGCAGCGTGGTGTTGGTCAGTGAGGACGTCTCGATCACCAGGTCCCGCGACGGGCTGGAGTCGTCGCCGTCGTCGGTGAGCGTGCCGTGCGGAGTGACCAGCACGATCAGCGCGAGTTGCCGGGCGCTGGCGTCCATCCGCTGGAGGGTCACGTCGATGTCCAGCCGGTTGGCGGCGGTGTCCGTGCCGGTCTGGTACTCCGTGGAGTGCACGTCGCGCTCGTTGACGTAGCCGAATATGCCGAGCCCGCAGAGCGCGGCGATAATGATGATCAGCACTAATGGAGTAATGACGGCGCGTCGTGCGATCCTCGTCCGACTTCGCGTCGGATTTTCTTGATCGGGTACGTCGTCCTCGGCCATTGCGGTTATTCGAGCATGTTTCCGGACACCGCGCCGGACGAAGATCGGTATCGCGCAAAGTGACGATTGTGCAACGGCGACTCATGGCCACCCACCGCCCGCTCACCCGAATGGCCGCACCGCTGGGCTGATACCCGATGACCGGTCGCCGACCGGTTACCGACCGCCCGCCACCGTCGATCGCAGGAAGGACATCGACTCGACGGCGGGACCTTTACTTCCTGGTACTCAATTCACAGCACATCAGTTCGCGGCGGTCGAATCCCCGGCCGAAACGAACGGCATGTACCGGCCAAGCGGTAACCAGGGAGGCGACCTCAGTGA
>CAJCJE010000240.1 GCA_903970565.1 Candidatus Melainabacteria bacterium
GGCCCGGTAGGCGCCCGCACGCATCAGATTTCGCGGGATTTGCTGAGAAACCGCTGATAATCGACACGCGACCGCCGGTGGTCGCGATTACCGTGCGACGCATGGACAACTCAGCAGCTCCACCCCGCCACCCACCTCGCACGGGAGCGCATCGGTCCGGCCCGTCCTGGGTGGCACCGCCTCGGGCCGTCCCCGGCTCGGCGAGGACCGCCGAGCCGGGACGGCCCGACTCCTCACTTCGTCTGCGCCGGCGGTGTGGTGCGCAGCGCGCCCAGCCACGGCCGCAGCACGACATAGAGCGCCACGGACAGGACGAAGCCGACCTCGAAGGTGATGTCCCCGACCCCCGGCACGGCCTTGGCGATGATGCCGACGTACTCGGTCTGGTTGGAGAACAGCACCACCGACACGACGATGCCGATCAGCATGGCCAGCGGCCCGGCCCAGTTCTGGTACCACTTCGCGTACAGCAGGTCGTCGACCCGTTTGCCGCGACGCAGGAACTGGTCGGCGAAGAACACCCCGAGCCACGGACCGATCCAGTACGAGATGATCAACAGGAAGTTCTGGTACTTCCCTGCCGCGTCGGACAGTCCCGACCAGGCAAGGAGAAAGCCGATCGCGCCGAACAGGAGCGCCACCAGCGCCCGCCGGAAGGCCAGCGGCAACTTGAAACCCAAGGTCAGGAAGGACATCGCCCCTGAATAGATGTTGAGCACATTCGCCGAGACCGCGCCGACCGCGATGGCCAGCAGCGTCAGGTCTCCGATCACCGACGGCAGCTGCCCGGTGAACGCCCCGGTGGGGTTGTCCATCGAGGTGCCGCCCGCGGTGACCGAGGCCGCGCCGACGATCTCCAGCACCACGCAGGAGGCGAACACCCCGAGTGCCGCCCAGCCGCCGACCGCGCGACGGCTGACGTTCGCCGGCAGATAACGGGTGTAGTCGGCGGCATAGGGATTCCAGCCCGCCGCGTACCCGAACGCGGTACCCGCGGTGAGCAGGAAGCCGCCGGGAACCGGCGTGGTGTGCGCACCAGGATGAGTCTTGATCAACAGGAGCACGGAGGCAATCGCGAAGATCACCCCGAGGAACACGAACGCGTAGCGCTCGAACACCTGCACCAGGTTGTGGCCGAAGAACGCGACGGCGATCTGCACCACCACGATGATCGCCAGGCAGAGCAGTTTCGGCAGCCCGGTCAGCGCGTTGAGCGCGAACGCGCCACTCACGCTGTTCACCGCGAACCAGCCGATACCAGCGGTGATCGACATCAGCCCGGCCGGCAGCACGTTGCCCCAGTAGCCGAAAGCGGCCCGACTGAGGACCATCTGCGGCACACCGTATTCCGGGCCGCGAGCGGACAGGAAGCCGTGCGCGAGAGCGCCGAACGCATTGCCGAGGACAATGGCGAGCACGGCCTGCCAGAAGCTCAGCCCGAACGCGAACACGGCGAGCACGCCGACGAAGACCGTGGCGAACTCCAGGTTCGGTGAGGCCCAGGTCCACAACAGCTGGGACGGCCGGCCGTGCCGTTCGGTGCGGGAGATGTACTCCACGCCGCCGGGCTCGACCGCGACCACCCGCTCGCCGTAGTCGCCTTGGCGCACGGGCTCGGTGGCCACCGCACCGGTCGCACTGCTCGGCGCGCCGGCGTCGGCCACTGAGGTCGCGGCGGCCTGTGGGTCGGAAGTGTGGTCAGCCAACGGAAATCGCCGCCAATTTCGCTCGTAGGTAATCGCCCCACACCACCGGTGGATAACTCGTCGTACCGATCGGCGGGGGAAAGGACTCGATAATCGCGTCGTGATCTGCCTCATAAAAGAAAATCAGGGACAGCAGTTCCTCCTCGGGTGCGTCGACGGGTGGTGGCAGCACTCGGTGTCGGGTGGAGCGCCACCGGTCGCCGGTCCAGCGCGCCATCAGGTCACCGATGTTGACGGTGAGGGCGGCCGGATCGAACGGCGCGTCCACCCACTCGCCCTCCAGCGTGTAGACCTGTAGACCGCCGAGTCCTGATTCGCGGTCCAACACGGTCACCGTGCCGAAGTCGGTATGCGGGCCGATCCGGAACTGACCCGGTTCGGGTGGGGCGAGCCGGGTCAGCGGCGGATACCAGTTCAGGTTGAAGCCGTAGGTCGGATGCCGCAGGTAGGCCGCGAAGTGGTCGGCGGGCAGCCCGAGCGCGACCGCGCAGATGGCGAGGAGTTCGTCGGAGAGCCGGTGCATCTGCCGCAGGTACTCGCCGACCACGGTGCGCATCCTCGGTATCTCGCTCGGCCAGACGTTCGGCGGGAACCATTCCCGGTCGATGTCCGGCACCCCGGTCGGGGTGTCCGCGGCCAGCGAGTAGGACTCCTTGAGGTCCGGCGGGGTCGGGGTGCCCTCGGCGTAGCCGTTGGCCTCGGCACCCGGCGGAATCCAGCCGCGTCCGCCGACCGCGACCGCGTAGCGAGCCTTGACCTGCGCCGGCAGCGCGAAGAACTGCTTGGCCAGGTCACGGACCTCGGCGCGCAACTCCTCGGCCACGCCGTGTCCGGTGATCAGTAGGAATCCCGCGCCGCGCAGCGCGTCGTCGACCCGCGCGGCCACCTCGGCGCGGCCGGCCGAGCCGGCGAACCAGGGCTCAAGGTCGATGATCGGCACCGGACTGCTCAACGACTCTCCTCGGAGGAACGGGCTGACGTGACGAGCCGGCTGCGGGGAAACGCCGAACACGGCGCCCGGCACAAGCCGAACGGTCACGGCAGAGTCGGGGCACGGGGATCAAGCACGGGTCGGGGCGGGCGGTCAGGGTGCTGGCACGCCGATGTCCTCGTACCAGATGTCCGGGCGGCGGGCGATGAAAACGGTCATCAGCTCGACGCACCTCGGATCGGCCAGCACGGTGATCGACACGCCGTGCTCGGCCAGCCAGTCGTGGCCGCCGACGAAGGTACTGGCCTCGCCGATGACGACCGCGCCGATGCCGAACTGGCGGACCAGGCCGCTGCAATACCAGCACGGGGACAGCGTGGTGACCATCACCGTGTCCGCATAGCCGGGTCGGCGCCCGGCATTGCGGAAGGCCGCGGTCTCGGCGTGCATCGACGGGTCGCCGTCCTGAACGCGACGGTTGTGGCCGCTGCCGAGCAGGACACCGGCGGAGTCGAACAGCGCGGCGCCGATGGGCACCCCACCCTCGGCCGCGCCGGCGACGGCCTCGGCGACGGCGACATCCAGCATGGCCGCCAGGTCGGCGTCGGCCAGCGCCGGCCGGGCGGGCTGGCCTGGCACGGGTGGAGATCCGGGAACCGGCTCGGCTGCTGCGGGCTGCGCTGCGGGCATGGCCACACGATGGGGGGCGGCTGCCGATCTCGCAACGGTAGATTCGATGCAATCAGGTAAAACCTGTTCGCCGGACGCGGCGGATCAACCAATCGGGACAATCCGCCGAATCGACGACCAGCTCCGGATGCCGCCACGGCCGAGCACCAGCGCAGGTCAGATCGGCAGCAGGATCAGGCACGCGGCAAGATCGGACCAGGCGGCAGGTCAGGCCAGGCGCTCGGCCGCGGCGGCGATCCGCTCGTCCGACGCGGTCAGCGCGACCCGAACGTGTCGCGCGCCGGAGGGGCCGTAGAAGGTGCCCGGCGCGACCAGGATGCCCAGCCCGGCCAGCCAGGACACCGTCGTGAGAGCGTCCTCGCCGCGAGTGGCCCACAGGTAGAGGCCGGCCGAGGAGTGTTCGACGGTGAATCCGGCTCCGGACAGCGCCGCCCGGAGCAGGGTCCGCCGGCTCGCGTAGCGCGCCCGCTGCACGCCGATGTGTTCGTCGTCGGCCAGCGCGGCGGTGATCGCGGCCTGCACCGGTCGCGGCACGATCAGGCCGGCATGCTTGCGAACGTTCAGCAGTCGCGCGACCAACGCGGGATCACCGGTCACGAAACCGGCCCGGTAGCCGGCCAGGTTCGCCGACTTGGACAGCGAGTGGACCGCGAGCAGTCCGTCGAAGCTGCCCTGGCTGATCGAGGGGTGCAGCACCGACACCGGTTCGGCTTCCCAGCCCAACGCCAGGTAGCACTCGTCCGAGGCGACCACCGCACCGCAGTCGCGGGCACGGTCGACCACCTTGCGCAGGTGCTCGACCGGCAGGACCTGGCCGGTCGGGTTGGCCGGTGAGTTCACCCAGATCAACTTCGGCCGGCGCGGACCGAGCGCGGCGAGGTCGTCGGCCCGGACGAACTCGGCCCCGGCCAGCCGCACCCCGACCTCGTAGGTCGGATAGGACAGTTCCGGGAGGACCACCAGGTCCCCGGCACCGACGCCGAGCAGCGTCGGCAGCCAGGCGACCAGCTCCTTGGAGCCGATCGTGGGCAGCACGGCGGCCTCGTCGAGACCGGTGACGCCGTAGCGCCGCGCCATCGCCCCGACCGCGGCTGCCCGCAGCTCCGGCGTGCCGTGCGTGGTCGGGTAACCGGGCACGGCCGCGACCGACCCCAGTGCCTGCTGGATCAGCTCGGGTACCGGGTCGACCGGGGTGCCGACGGACAGGTCGACGATGCCGTCCGGATGTTCCCCGGCCTGGCGGGCGTGCTCGGCCAACGTGTCCCACGGGAAGTCCGGCAGGTCCGCAACGCTCATCGCCGTACCCCGCACCTGCCACGCCACCGAACGGTCCGCGCGGTGCCCGTGCTCCGGAAGGCCGGAGACCGGTGCGACCGTCGCGGACCGCTGGAGCATGTCGAGTCGAGGACCCTCATTCGCCCTGCGGCGGTAGGTTCCTCACCAGTTCCGGGTCGGCCGAGACCTTGCCGACCTTGGAAGCACCACCGGGCGAGCCGAGTTCGTTGAAGAAGTCGACGTTCGCCTTGGTGTATTCCTTCCACTGGTCGGGGACGTCGTCCTCGTAGTAGATGGCTTCCACCGGACACACCGGTTCACAGGCACCGCAGTCGACGCACTCGTCGGGGTGGATGTACAACATCCGGTCGCCCTCGTAGATGCAGTCGACGGGGCATTCCTCGATGCACGCTTTGTCGAGGACGTCGACGCAGGGCTCGGCGATCACGTAGGTCACTGCGTTCTCCTGCTTCCTTAAGCCGTTGCTGCCACGCAAGCGCCAGGCTACGTGGCGGTTCCTAGTATCCCGTGCCGACCCGGCGAACCTTGCACCGGTGCCGTGATGCCGATCAGAGCCGTTCGGGTCAGTGAACCAGCCCGAGCAGCGCATTTCGCCAAGAAGTTACTGATAACAGCAGCTCGACCGGAAGTGCGGGACTACCCAACCTGGGAGTACGTGTTTCACGTCACTGTCCGCTCCCGGCCGCATCAACCCGCTGACCAGGCGATTCCCGCCGCCGCGCCGCTGTCCGCCGGCCGACCGAGTTGCCCAGTGCCACCGCGCTCGGCAGGGTGCCGGCGGCCAGCAGCAGCAGACCCCGCCAGTCTTCCAGGAACACCAGGTTCTCGGTGCCGGCGAAGCCGATCACCCCGATGGTGGCCAGCCACACCCACAGCGGCGCGCCGACGACCAGAATCCGACTGGAGGCGTCTCCGGCCCGCGCCACCAACCACGGCATGGTCACGGCCGCGACCAGCGCGGTGATCGGGAACGGCCAGCTACCGAGGTTCGGCAGCAGGGTTCCGTCGAACCGCAGCGGCAGGAAGAACACCTCCAACACCGCGAGAACGACCGCGTCCACCAGCAGTACCAGCAACATGAACCAGTCGGCCGGCCGGCGCATCAGCGCGCCTGCCCGGCAGCGGGCGCCTCGGCGAGGCCACCGAACAGGTCGGTCGCCGCACCCGTCCCGTCGCCCCGCGCGAGCACGAAGTACTCGGTCGGCAGCAGCGGCGCGGCGATGTCGTTGGACAGCGCGTACGCGACCCGGTCCTCGGCCGACCACACCCTCACCTGGGTGGCGTGCGCGCGCAGGGCCCGTAGTTTGGCCGGCAGGTACTCGGCGACATCCAGCTCGGTGCTGACCAGTTCGTCGGCCACCACCGCCAACTCGGCCGGCTCCGGCAGCCGGAACGGCAGATCGGACCAGCCGGCGAGCCGTTCGATTCCGGCCTCGACGGCGGAGCGCGGCTGCACCGCGTAGAACACCCGCGCGACCTCCGGGACCGCTCGCGCGGCGGCGACGGTGATCTCGT
>CAJCJE010000241.1 GCA_903970565.1 Candidatus Melainabacteria bacterium
TCGTCTCCTACGTGCGCATCCCGCGCGACACGCACCGGCGCAAGATCACCCGCCGTGCCGTGTTCGCACGCGACAACTGGACCTGTCAGTACTGCGGCGCCCGCGCCCAGCTGACCGTGGACCATGTCATCCCGCGCAGCAAGGGCGGCGGCTCGACCTGGGACAACATCGTGGCCAGCTGCGCGCCGTGCAACCGTCGCAAGGGCGACCTGCTGCCCCGACAGGCCAACATGCAGCTCGCCCGGCCGCCGCGCACCCCCAACTCCGACGTGTTCATTCACGTGGCCAGCCCGACCATTCCGGTCGCCTGGCGCCAGTACCTCTCGACGCCGGAGACCAAGGCCCAAGCCGCCTGACTGACGCCGACATCGCCTTCCTGTATTCTGGACGTACCAGAGAAAGGAGGTGGTCCAATCTTGTCTGACTGTAGTTTTGGGACCCTGGAGGTGTCCGGCCGCTAAGACCGGATTTTGGCTGACTTCCCTTAGCGGAGGCCAACCGGGACACCGCCACGCATGGCCCGCCGGAGTTCGTCCCGCCGGAGCTTTTCCTGGTCAGCGTGGTGCCGTAGTAGTCAGTTGCAGTGGTGGGGGGCGTCGGGTGAAACCGGCGCTCCCCACTTTTTGCTCTGAGCCAGCGCCGGTCGGCTGGCGTGGCCAAGGCCCTGTGGGTGCTGGTCATCTTCGTCTTACCGCTGCTCGGCGTGCTGGGCTACCTGCACGGGCGCGGTCTGCAATGACGACGAGTACGCGCGGGCCAAGACCAAGGCCCTGCAGTAGCCGCTGCTTGAGCGACTCAGAGCGCCGGGGTGACCGAGTCACAGCCGGTGGCCGACCCGCTGCGCTGACCGAGTTCGACGGCCCGGAGCGCCCGCAGGTGACGGGCCAGGGCCGCGGGCCCGACCGGGCCGGCGGGCAGTTCGACGACGAACGAGGTCGTGCCCGGGAAGGTGTGGTTCGACCAGGCCGTCTCCTCCCCGGGGAGGAAGGTCAGGCACGTCGCCGCCAGTCCGGCCAGCTGCGCGTAGCGCCGGGCGACGCCGTGATCACCGGTGGACTCATCGACGAGGTCCATGTGCTGGTGGTAGGTGACGGTGACGGCGGGACGGATACGCCGGACCAGGGCCATAGCGGCCTGGGTCTCGGGCTCGGAGGCCGGCCGCGGGCCGGAGGCGAACGTTGCGTCGCCGGAGAACTGCCAGCGGTAGGGGAAGTTCCGGTTCAGGTCGACCCCGTGGGCGTTCTGGCGCGTGTCGGCGGCGACGCCATCGGGGTTGAGCTCCGGCACGATCCACAGCTGCACACCGACGGGGACGGGACGGCTGGCCAGCGCACGCGTGATGGCGAGGCCCGCCGGCTCATTGCCGTGGATGACGCCGATCACCAGGATCCGGCGGGACGCGGTGGACGGGCCGAGGACCCACGCGACGATCGGGCGCCCCTGCACCGAGTGGCCGATGACCATCCGCTCAGGCGCGCGGTGGCTCGCGCGTGCGCCCAGGGCCGGGCTCAGGCCCAAACCCGGGCTCGGGCGCGGTCCGCTTCCCCGCGCCGGTGCGACGGCCACTGCGATCATCGCCACCATGGTGAGGCCCAGGATCAACGCCACCGCGGCGGCCGTGCGAGCAATGGGTCGTGGGCAAGGCACCCGGCAATCCTCACACCCTGGGCAAATGGAGCCCGGCCGGGGCTGTGATGGCGCCGGGGTGGGTAGGACCGCGAGGATGCGTGTTCTCGGAGCGTTCTCGGCGTCGGCGATGGCCGGCATCATCTGGTACGTCCAGCTCGTGCACTATCCGCTGTTCGCCGAGGTGGGCGAGGAGACATGGTTCCGCTACCACGCCGACCACGAGCGGCGCACCGGCTGGGTGGTCGCACCGCTGATGATCGTCGAACTCGGCAGCGCCGCCGGTCTTGTGGTGATCGGGGGCCATGGGGCCCTGGCCGTGGTCGGCCTCGGACTCGCCGCGGCCACCTGGGTGCTCACCTTCACCCTCGCGGTGCCCCTGCACCGGCGGCTCAACGCGACCCGCGAGACCGCGACGATGACGCGCCTGGTCGACATCAACTGGCTGCGGACCGCGGCCTGGACCGCACACGGGCTGATCGCGGTCGCCCTGCTCGCCTCGTGAGTTCGCCAGCCCCCGAGGCAAGCGGAGCGCGCGGCGCCGAGGCGCCCGACCCCGACCGCTGGAAGGCATTGGCGGTCTGCCTCATCTCCGGGTTCATGACGCTGCTCGACGTGTCGATCGTCAACGTGGCGCTCCCCACGATCCAGACCGGGCTGCACGCGCAATCCAACGCGCTGGAGTGGATCGTCTCCGGCTACGCACTGTCGCTCGGCCTGCTGCTCGTCCCCGCCGGACGCCTCGGTGACGCCCGGGGACGCCGTCCGGTCTGGATGGTCGGGGTCGCCCTGTTCGTCCTCACCAGCGCCGCCTGTGGGGCGGCGCCCTCGCCGACGTTCCTGATCGTCGCGCGGGTGGTGCAGGGCTTCGCCGGTGGGCTGGTCACCCCGCAGGTGAGCGCCTTCATCCAGACGCTGTTCCAGGGCGAGGAGCGCGGGAAGGCGTTCGGTTACTTCGGCACGATCGTCGGGGTCTCGACGGCGGTCGGTCCGCTGCTCGGCGGGGTGCTCATCAGCCTGTTCGGCACCCACAACGGCTGGCGGGCGGTGTTCCTGGTCAATCTGCCGATCGGTGCGGCGGCGCTGGTGCTGGGCCACCGGTACCTGCCGGCGAGCCTGCCGCGG
>CAJCJE010000242.1 GCA_903970565.1 Candidatus Melainabacteria bacterium
CGTCGCGGCCGGCGCCACCTTCGCCGCGTTCCCCGACTGGTACGCCGACCTGTTCTCCGGCGCCTACCTGCCGATGCTGCTGGTGCTCGTCGCGCTGATCGGTCGCGGCGTGGCGCTGGAGTACCGGGGCAAGATCGACGCCCCGCGCTGGCGGCGCGGCTGGGATGCGGTGATCGTGGCCGGTTCGCTGCTGATCGCGCTGGGTATCGGCCTGATCCTCGCGGTCACCGCGCTCGGGATTCCCCTTGACGCGCAGGGCAACCGGATCGGCTCACCGCTGGTCGTGCTGCGCCCGGACACCCTGCTCGGCGCGATCGGGATCGCCGGCTTCGCGCTCGTGCACGGCGCGGTCTTCGTGGCGCTCAAGACCGAGGGACAGGTGCGGGCGCGGGCCCGCCGGTTCGCCCCGCGCGCCGCGCCACTGGCCCTGCTGCCGCTGCTGGGCCTGCTGGTCATCCTCGCCGCCCACGCCACCTCGGCCTGGGTCTGGATTCCCTTCGCCGTGGCCGCGCTCGCCGCGCTCGTGTCGCCGCTTCGACTGCGCGCCAACGCCGAGGGCCAAGCTTTCGCCGCGCTCGGCTGCTTCATCCTGGCCGCCGTGGTCACCTTCTTCGGCGCCCTCTACCCGAACGTCCTTCCCTCCACGGTGGACACTGCGAACTCGCTGACCGTGCAGGGCGCCGCGTCCACCGGGTACACCCTCACCGTGATGACCTGGCTGGCCGCGTTCGGCGCCCCGGTCGTACTGCTCTACCAGGGCTGGACGTACTGGGTGTTCCGCCGCAGGCTCGGCACCCGGCACATCCCGAAGGCGCACACCCCATGACCGGCACCTCCACCGCCGAATCGACCTCCCCGGACCGTCCCACTCCCGCCCGAGTCAGGTCCGGGGCAGGCCCGCTCGGCGCGTTGCCCCGGCTCTCGCCGGCAACGCGCCGAGCGCTGGTCGTCTGCGCCGCGCTGGCCGCCGCCGCCGCCATCGCCACCGTCGTGTCCGCGACCGCGCTGGCCACCGCGCTGGCCGCGATCGTCACCGCGCACCGCCCGCCCACCACCGTCGAACTGGCCGTACTGGCCGGCGCGATCCTGGCCAGAGCGGTGTTCGCCGGGGCCAACCAGACCGTCGCCGCCCGCGCCTCGGCCGGTGCCAAGGAGGAGCTGCGCGCCGCGCTGATCGACGCGAGCCTGCGCCTTGGTCCGGAATGGCTGGCCGAATACGGGCCGGGCGAACTGACCTCGTTGGCGACCTCGGGCCTGGACGCCCTCGACGACTACTTCACCCGGTACCTGCCGGCGCTGATCACCGCCGCCGTGGCCCCGCTGCTGGTCGGCGTCTGGATTCTGGTGCAGGACTGGCGCAGCGCGATCCTGATCGTCCTCACCGTTCCGCTGATCCCGGTCTTCGCCGTCCTGATCGGCCGATACACCGAGCACCGGACCGCTGCCGCCGCCGACGCCACCGCGCGCCTGTCCGGTCATCTCCTGGAACTCCTCCGCGCGCTGCCGGTGCTCACCGCGTTCGGCCGAGCCGCCGCGCAGGCGCGGGCGGTCCGCCGGGTTTCCCTGGCGCACCGGCAGAAAACCCTCGCCACCCTGCGCGTCGCCTTCCTCTCCGCGCTGGCCCTGGAGGTCATCGCCACGCTCTCGGTCGCGCTGGTCGCGGTGGACATCGGGGTCCGGCTGGTGGACGGCTCGCTCGGCCTCGCCGTCGGCCTGCTGGTGCTGATCCTGGCGCCGGAGTGCTACCTGCCGCTGCGCGCCGCCGGCGCCGCGCACCACGCCAGCGCGGACGGCCTGGAAGCCGTCCGCCGCGTGACCGAGGTCCTCGACGCCGCAACGGGTGCCGGACTCGACGAGATGGACGGGGTGCCGGCCGGGGGAGCGGAAAACGTTGGTGCCGAAGGGGGTCGGGTTCCGAAAGGGGTGCAGCCCGACCCTCCTCGGCATCAGCTCGACATTCTCGACCTGCGCGTGTCGCGACGCGGCCGGTCCGCGCCGGACGGCCTGTCCCGCACGGTGACCACCGGTCGGCTCACCAGGCTCGACTCGCCCAGCGGCAGCGGAAAGTCCAGCACCCTGGCCGTCCTGCTCGGCTTCGTCCGAGCCGAGAGCGGCCTCGTCCTCGTCGACGGCGCAAAACTGTCCACTATGGACATCGCGGACTGGCGTCGGCAGGTCGCCTGGATTCCGCAGCGGCCGACGTTCTCCGCGAGCACGGTCACCGAGGAACTGCGACTGGCCGTCGCCGAATTCGGGCCGGCGCCCGACGACGACCTGTTGGAGGTCGCGGCCTCGGTGTCGGCCTGGCACCTGCTGCCCCGCCGGGTCGATGAGCTGTCCACCGGGGAGCGAGCGCGCGTCGCGGTGGCCCGCGCCCTGCTCCGGCTCCGGCACGGTGCCTGGCTGCTGCTCGCCGACGAGCCGACCGCGCATCTGGACGCGGCCACCGCCGCCGTGGTGAACGCGGCCATCGAACACGCCGTCGACGCCGGTGCCGCCGTCGTCCTGGCC
>CAJCJE010000243.1 GCA_903970565.1 Candidatus Melainabacteria bacterium
CGCGGTCGCGCGGGCCAGCCGTCTGCACCAGCAGGTCATCAGCGGAACCCTGTTGCAAACCCACGGTGTGCGTCCCGCGTGCGCCCAGTGCGAGGCCGAGGTGGTCACCACCGCCAAGGGCTCCACCACACCGCTGAGCACCGCGCTGCCCAGCGGTTACGGCCCCAGCGAACTCGCGTCGGCCTACCACCTCCCCAGCTCCTCGACGGCGACCTCCACCATCGCGATCATCGATGCCGGCGTCGACGGCAACCTCGCCGCCGACCTGGCGACCTACCGCTCCACCTACGGCCTCTCGCCCTGCACCATCGCCAACGGCTGTCTGGTCCTGGAGAACTACACCGGCGGCAAGCAGCCGGCTCCGCAGACCAGCGGGGAGGGCGCCGAGGCGGAGGAGGACATCGCGGTCGAGACCTCGCTGGATGTCGACATGGCCTCCGCGGCCTGCCCGTCCTGCCACATCACCGAGATCTCGGTGCCGTGGGAGGACGGCGAGAACGACAACGACACCTCCACCGGTGACTTCTCCAAGGCCGTCGCCACCGCGGTCTCCGGCGGTGCCAAGTCCGTGAGCATCAGCTACGGCTACACCCCGACCAGCACCTCGACCAGTGGCACCGACCTCGCCGACTTCAACCACGCCGGGGTCGCCATCGAGGCGTCCACCGGTGACAGCGGTTTCAACGGCGGCACGCACAGTTCCTGGCCCTCGGACCTGCCCTACGTGGTGGGTGTCGGTGGCACCGCGCTGACCCAGGACGGCACCACCTTCACCGAGACCGCCTGGGGTGTGGACAGCAGCAACGGCGCGGCCGGCAGTGGCTGTGAGACCTACTTCACCGCCGCGAACGGCCAGCCCGCCGCGGTCACCGAGGACTGCGACAACCACCTCGCCGACGCCAGCGTCTCCTCGGACGCCTCGCCGGACACCGGTCTGGCCGTCTACGACACCTACGCCCCGAGCAGCCACGAGCCCAACGACTGGATCGTGGTCGGTGGCACCAGCGCCTCCTCGCCCTACATCGCCGGCCTGTACGCCCGCGCCGGAGTCTCCTCGACCGTCAAGGGCCCGAACACCCTGTACTCGGCGGCGTCCTCGAACTTCCGGGACATCACCTCGGGCAACAACGAGCTGGAGGATTACTGCAGCAACTACACCGGGGTCAGCCAGGTCGTCTGCAACGCCGGCAAGGGCTGGGACGGCCCGACCGGCCTCGGTTCGCCGGACGGTCTCGGCGCGTTCTGATTGACGGATTCACCGATTCGATGACCCACTGAAGCCGGGTCGCCCGTCGACCGGTTCGATCTCGAACACAGGAGTCCTGCTCACCAGCCCGGTGAGCAGGACTCCTGTTCTGTCCTGTGTGGACTCATATGTCCGCGCCGGGAACCCCGGGCAAATGTGAACAAGAACCTGCTAAAGGACTGCCGACTACCTTCCTACGTTGGGTAGTCACGGCCTCACTTTGGGGTGACCCTCATTCGGGTAAGCCCGCTTCGCCACTCCCTGCCGTAGCGAAGAGGTCGAGCGGGACAGCGTAAGTCCCCATCTATGGAGGAACAGTGTTCCCAACGAGGGCAACCGCCACCCGGTGGTCGGCACGGCTGGCGATCACGGTCGTGGCCGCCGCAACCTGCGTGCTGCCATCCGTCACGGCGGCATCGGCCACACCCGGCGCCGAAGCCGCGACGGCCAGCGCGACCGCGCAGGCCAACCAGATCCGCCAGGAAGTCCGCAGCGGCACCCTGCTGCGCACTCACGGCGTGCACAAGGTATGCGCCGCGTGCGACGCCGAGGTGGTCACCACGGCCAAGGGGTCGACCAGGCCGTTGAGCACCGCCCAGGCGAGCGGCTACGGACCCGGCGATCTCGACTCGGCATACAACCTGCCCACCTCCTCCACGTCGACGGCGACCATCGCCATCATCGACGCCGGGGTGGACGGCAACCTGGAGTCCGATCTGGACACCTACCGCTCGAACTACGGCCTGCCGGAGTGCACCTCCGACAACGGCTGCCTGACGTTGGAGAACTACACCGGCGGCGCGCAGCCCGCTCCGCAGACCGGCGGAGACGGTGCCTCGGCGGAGGAGGACATCGCGGTCGAAACCTCGCTGGACGTCGACCTGGCCTCCGCGGCCTGCCCGACCTGCCACATCCTGGAGATCTCGGTGCCGTGGGAGGACGGCGAGAACGACAACGACACCTCCACCGGTGACTTCTCCACCGCCGTCGCGACCGCGGTCGCGGCCGGTGCGAGTTCGGTGAGCATCAGCTACGGCTACACCGCGACCAGCAACTCCACCAGCGGCGCCGACCTCGCCGACTTCGACGCGCCGGGCGTCGCCATCGAGGCGTCCACCGGTGACAGCGGCTTCAACGGTGGCACCCACACCTCCTGGCCCTCGGACCTGCCGACCGTGATCGGCGTCGGCGGCACCACCCTCAACGGCCCCGGTGACGAGACCGCGTGGAGCGACGGCGGCAGTGGCTGCGAGACCGACTTCAGCGCGGCCAACGGGCAGCCGGCCGCGGTGACCGCGGACTGCGGCAACGCCCTCGCCGTCGCGGACGTGGCCTCCGACGCCGACCCGAACACCGGCGTCGCGGTGTACGACAGCTACGCGCCCAGCAGCGGCCAGCCCGCTGACTGGACCGTGGTCGGTGGCACCAGCGCCTCCTCGCCGTTCATCGCGGGCCTGTTCGCCAATGCCGGTATCCCCGCCGGTCTCAACGGTCCGAACACCCTCTACGCGGCGCCGTCCTCGGACTTCAACAACATCACCTCGGGCAACAACGAGGCGAACGACCAGTGCGCGAACTATCCCGCGCTCAGCCCGGCCGTCTGCAACGCCGGCCCCGGCTGGAACGGCCCGACCGGCCTCGGTACCCCGAACGGTCTCGGCGCGTTCTGATCGGTTCCTCCTCGCCCGCGCACGAATGATCGACGGGCCCGGTCCGCCACTTCTCGGCGGATCGGGCCCCGTTGGCGGCGTCGTGGTGGTTCAGGTGGTTCAGGCGGCGAGTTCGACGGCGTGCACCGGCGGCGGATCGATGATCATCGAGGTCGCGTTGTCCTTGCCGCCGATCAGCTGCGCGTACTCGACCAGCGTGTTCGCCGCGACGGCGGGCGAAGGCTGCTCATCGAGCATGGCCCGGATTCGGCCGATGTCCACCGTCTTGTGCACGCCGTCGGAGCACAGCAGCAACCGCGAGTGGCCGATGCTGGTCCTGGTGCGCCCGATCCGCTCCGGCTTGGTGGTGCGCACGCTGGTGGTGACCAGGTGCTCCATCCTCGGCGTCGGCGCCTGGTTGTGTGCCCGGAAGTACTCGGCGACCGTGTGGTCGTTGGTGATCTGCTCCAGGATGCGGCCGTTCCAGTGGTAGGCGCGGCAGTCGCCGACCCAGGCCACGTCGCAGCCGGTCCGCGCCGCGCCGACCTGCGGCACCGCGACCACCAGTACGCAGTCCCCGCCGTCCCTGCCCGGCGCCGCGCTGATCACCGCCTGCTGAGCGGCCAGAATCCCGGCCACCGGGCCTTCGACGGCGGCGACCCCGGCCGCCACCTCGGCAGCCAGCCGTGCGGTGCGCGCGGCGGTCTCGTCGTCACCGACCCCGTCCGCGACCACGTAGGCGGTCAGCCCGGTCGTCGGGTCGGTGTGCACCGCGGTGGCATCCGCGTTGACCTTGCGCGGCCCACGTGCGCTCACGGTGTCCCAATGAGGCAGAACAGTCGGCAGGGGATAGTGGGCCAGCATCGGTGACCTCCTTGCGTCGCGCCGGGGGGCGGAACCCCCGCGTATCACCGCGTGACTCAAGGAAACCGCTCAACCAAGGCAACAGCTCAGAACTACCCCAGAATAAGCTGAGAATCGTGTCGACCCTCGCCCGACTTCTCGTGCCTCGGAGCGGTCTCAACCCTCGCCGAGCGGGTCTCAACCTTCGTCGATCGGTTCTCAGCCTGCGCCGAGCGCGCCGAGGGCGTCGCCGGCCAGCCGATAGGTGATCCAGTCGCGCTGTGGTCGGGCGCCGAGTTTCTCGTAGAACTGGATCGACGGGGTGTTCCAGTCGAGCACCGCCCACTGCAACCGGCTGTAGCCGTTGCGCCGGCATTCCCGAGCCAACTCCACCAACAGCGCGAAACCGAGCCCGGTGCCCCGGCGCTCCGGCGTGACGTAGAGATCCTCCAGGTAGATCCCGTGCACGCCGTCCCAGGTGGAGAAGGTGCGGAACCACACCGCGCAGCCGACCACGACGCCATCGTGTTCGGCGACGTGCGCGAACAGTGCCGGATTCGCGCCGAACAGCGCGCCGTGCAACTGCTCGACGGTCAGGGTGAACTCCTCCGGCGCCTTCTCGTACGTCGCGAGTTCGCGGCACAGCTCGACGATCCGCTCCACATCGGACGGTAATGCGCGCCGAATCCCTTGTCCTGCCTTGATTTCCGCTGACTCAGACATCCGCGCTCCACGGTGGAATGTTCGAGCGGACGACCTGGCGGGCACCGCGTTCCGAACCGAGCACCGTGGTGCCGGCCGGATCGAGACCGAACTGCACGCCCTCGGCCGCGGTCAAACCCAGCCAGGCCGCGACGAGTACCCGGCTGAAATGCCCGTGTCCGATCAGGATGACGTCACCGCGAGTCATCGCGGCGGTCACCCGGTCGAGCAGTTTATTGGCCCGCGCGGTGACCTGATCGCCGGTTTCGCCACCCGGAATCGGATGTGTCCACACTTTCCAGCCCGGCACCCGCTCGCGGATCTGTTCGGTGGTCAGGCCCTCGTAGTCGCCGTAGTCCCATTCGGCCAGTTCGTCGGTTACCTCGTCGACGTGCAGGCCGGCGAGGCCAGCGGTGTGCTGGGCTCGCTGGCGGGGGCTGCTCAGCACGAGGGCCGGCGGCAGGTGGGTTCCGCGCAGATGACTGAGCACCAGGCCGGCACGCCGGGCCTGCTGTTCGCCTTCGACGGTCAGCGGAATGTCGGTTCGGCCGGTGTGTTGGCCGGTGAGCGACCACTCGGTCTCGCCGTGACGCAGTACGTAGATTACTGGTTGCTCGTCGGAAGCCACCCGAACATCGTAGGGAGCGCTGGTGTCCCGCACCGGCCGAACTAGCGCGATCCGCGCCACAATGGCATCCTACTCACGAGTAACAATGTTCTCGGGAGGTCAGGTGGCCGAGCAGAATTCCACCTTCGCGATGTGGCAGCGGTTGACGCGACGCCCCTTCGGCCGCCCACTCTTCTCGGCCGCGATGTGTCTGCGGGTGCCCTACTTCGCCACGTGCTGCCGACGGTACGTACGCTGCGGCCGGGCTTTTGCGAGGTCAGGGCGCCAAAATGGTGGGGAGTGCACAACCACATCGGCACCTTCCACGCCATCGCCGCCTGCAACCTCGCCGAGGCCGCGATGGGAATGCTCGCCGAGGCCACCGTGCCGGCCACGCACCGCTGGCTGCCGCGCGGCATGACCACCGACTATGTGGCCAAGGCCACCACCGGCCTGCGCGCCGTCGCCGAACTCGGCGAGGTGCCGGACTTCACCGAGTCGGACTTCGGGGCGCCGGTGGACCTCCCGGTCCCGGTCACCGTCTACGACTCGGCCGACAAGCCGGTGGTCCGCGCGGTGATCACCATCCGCGTCTCACCCAGACCCGCCCGAACCGAAGCCAGGGTTGCCGTCGCGGACTGACCTCGGCCCGTGGCCGTGAACCGTACGTCTACCGCTGGGTCGGCGAGGTGCGGATGTTCGAGTTGGTGATGTTCGAGTTTGCGGTGTCCGCGTCGGTGGCGTCCAACAGATCCAGGTACCCCTGATTCGCCAGCCACAGCGCATCCGAAACCGGCGTAAGTTTGCCCGGAGCCCACCGTTTGTCGGTATACGTCGCGGTGCACCGGCGGACCGAGGCGAGGCAGATGGCCAACTCCGCGCGCAGACCCGCCAACCGCTCCTGCTCGGTCGGTCCGGCAATCCGCAACCGCTCGCCATCCCCGTCACGCAGCGCGACGATGGCATCCTCGGCGAGCCCGTCGGCCGCATCCCAGATCCGCACCGGCCGCTCGATATCGTGATTCCAGACCGGCGCGCGCAGCG
>CAJCJE010000244.1 GCA_903970565.1 Candidatus Melainabacteria bacterium
TGGGGATCTTGGAGAAGTCGCCGAGGCCGAGCTCCTTCTGGCCGGTGAAGCAGAACGGGCAGTGGTCGGTGGAGATCACTGACAGGTCGTTACCGCGCAGCGCTCGCCACAACGCCTCCTGGTGCTCCTCGGGACGCAGCGGGGTCGAGCAGACGTACTTCGCGCCCTCGAATCCCGGCCGGGCCAGGTCGTCGGTCGAGCAGAACAGGTACTGCGGGCAGGTCTCGCCGAACACGTTCAGGCCCAGGTCGCGGGCTGCGGCGAGTTCGGCCACGGCCTGCTCTGCGGACACGTGCACGATGTACAGCGGCGCCCCGGCGACCCGGGCCAGCTGGATCGCCCGGTGTGTGGCCTCGGCCTCCAGCAATTGGTGGCGCACCTCGCCGTGGTAGCGCGGGTCGGTCTTCCCGGCCGCCAGGGCCTGCTCCACCAAGACGTCGATCGCGATCCCGTTCTCCGCGTGCATCATGATCAGGCCGCCGTTGTCGGCCGAGCGCTGCATCGCCCGCAGGATCCTGCCGTCGTCGCTGTAGAACACGCCCGGGTAGGCCATGAACAGCTTGAACGAGGTCACGCCCTCGTCCACCAGGCCGTCCATCTCCTTGAGCGAGTCCTCGTTCACGTCCGCGAGGATCATGTGGAACGCGTAGTCGATCGCGCAGTTGCCCTCGGCCTTGGCGTGCCAGGCGTCCAGCCCGGCCCGCAGCGAGCCGCCCACCTGCTGGATCGCGAAGTCGATGATCGTGGTGGTGCCGCCCCAGGCGGCGGCCCGGGTGCCGGTCTCGAAGGTGTCCGAGGCGGTGGTCCCGCCGAAGGGCATCTCCATGTGCGTGTGCGCGTCCACGCCGCCCGGGATGACGTACTTGCCGGCCGCGTCGATCACGGTGTCGGCGGTCCAGGCCGCGGCGGCGTCGCTGCCGGTGGCGGCCAGCGCGACCACCCGTCCGCCCTCGATCAGGACGTCGGCGTCCAGTTCGTCGGACGCGGTGATCACCAGGCCGCCGCGGATCACGGTCCGCCCGGCGGGGCTTGCGGAAGTGTTCACGTGTGCTCTTCCGATCTATCCACGATCGTGGTGGTGCCGCCCCAGGCCGCCGCCGTGGTGCCGGTTTCGAAGGTGTCGTGGGAGAAGGTGCCGCCGAAGGGCATCTCCATGTGCGTGTGCGCGTCGATGCCACCGGGAAGTACGTACTTCCCGGTCGCGTCGAGCACCGTGTCCACCTCGGGATGCGCGGCGCCCGGTGCCAGTACCGCCTCGATCCGCTCCCCGGAGACCAGCACGTCGGCCGGGAACGGGCCGGTGGCGCTGACGACCGTGCCGCCCGTGATCAGAATGCTCATGTCTCGCACTCCCGCTCAGGGCCGGGTCAGGGACTCGTAGCCGTCCGGTCGGCGATCTCGGTAGAACGCCCACAGCTCCCGGACCTCCGCCAGCGTGCCCATGTCGAGGTCGCGGACGATCACCTCGTCCTCGGTGTCCGAGCCGGCGTCGCCGACGAGCTGGCCGCGCGGGTCGACGAAGTAGGACTGGCCGTAGAAGTCGTTGTCGCCCAGCGGCTCGATGCCGACCCGGTTGATCGCGCCGACGAAGTACTCGTTGGCCACCGCGGCGGCCGGCTGCTCCAGGCGCCACAGGTACTGGGACAGGCCCCGGCTGGTCGCCGACGGGTTGAACACGATCTTCGCGCCGGCCAGGCCCAGTGCCCGCCAGCCCTCCGGGAAGTGCCGGTCGTAGCAGATGTAGACGCCGATCCGGCCGACCGCGGTGTCGAAGATCGGGTATCCGCCGTTGCCGGGCTTGAAGTAGAACTTCTCCCAGAATCCCTTCACCTGCGGGATGTGCTGCTTGCGGTACTTGCCGAGGTACCTGCCGTCCGCGTCGATCACCGCCGCGGTGTTGTAGAGGACGCCGGGCTGTTCCTCCTCGTACATCGGCGCCACGATCACGATGCCGTGCTGCTTGGCCACTTCCTGGAGCAGTTTCGTGGTCGGGCCGTCCGGGATGGCCTCGGTGTAGGAGTAGTACTCGGTGTCCTGCACCTGGCAGAAGTACGGTCCGTAGAACAGTTCCTGTAGGCAGACCACCTGGGCGCCGGCCGATGCCGCGGTCTGGATCGCATCGACGGCAGAACGGATCATGGAGTCCTTATCACCCGTCCAGCGCTGTTGGATGAGTCCGGCTCTGATGATCTCGGCCACGCTAATCTCCTCTTCTGCGGATTGCTGTGCGGTTGAGCTTGCCCCTGTTGACCCGGCTCAGCCAGTCACCGGACTCCTCGACGAGGTCGCCGACGGCTCCGTGCTGGCTGACCTCCTGAGGCCGGCCGTTGCCGGTTTGCCCAGGCCGGGCAGCGAGAACGCCAGGAAGGCCAGGAAGCCGACGACGAGGCCGACCGCCCAGCTGTAGTCGTAGAGCGGTTGCAGGAATGGCAGCAGCCCGTGTTGCGGGAACGGCCCCTGGCCGGGGCCTGAGTACGCCCCGCCGACCGCGAGCAGCGCGCCGAGCAGCGTGGCCACCACCGCCCGCCAGTTCCAGCCTCCGGAGTACCAGTACCTGCCGCCGCGCCGGTACAACTCGACCAGGTCCAGTCTGGTGCGGTTGTGCACCCAGTATCCGGCGATCAGCACCCCGGCGACGGCGGCCAGCACGCCGCCGTAGAAGTCCAGCCAGACGTAGATGTAGAAGTTCGGGTTGGCCACCAGCCGCCAGGGCTGGATCACGATGCCGAGCACGCCGGTGATCAGCCCACCGGTCCGGAAGTTCACCAGTTTGGGCAGGATGTTGGAGAAGTCGTAGGACGGGCTGACCACGTTCGCCGCGATGTTGCAGGACATCGTCGCCAGGATCACCACGACCAGGCCGAGGACCACCACGACCGGGCTGGAGAACTTCGAGGCCAGCTGCACCGGGTCCCAGATGGCCTGGTGGTAGATGATCACGGTGCCCGAGGTGACCATGATCGACACGATTGAGATGAACGACATCGTGGTCGGCAGGCCGAGCAGCTGCCCGTTGACCTGCTTGCGCTGGCTGCCACCGAACCGGGTGAAGTCCGGCATGTTCAGCGACAGCGTCGCCCAGAACGCGATCATGCCCATCAGCGAGGGCGGGAACACCGTCCAGAACTTCGCGCCCCAGCCCAGCGTCGAGGGCTGCGACAGGATCGGCCCCAGGCCGCCCGCCTTGATGAGAATCCATACCAGCAGCGCGGCGAAGGCGACCGTGACCAGCGGGGCGGCCCAGTTCTCGAACCGGCGCAGGGCGTCGATGCCGCGCATGATCACCACGATCTGCAACGCCCAGAAGACCAGGAAGGACAGCCACATCGTCCACGGTTGACCGGCGATCACGCTGGCCTGCGACCAGCCGGTGCCGGCCAGTTTGCCGGCGATGACGAAGATTGCCTGGCCGCCGACCCAGGTCTGGATGCCGAACCAGCCGCAGGCCACGATCGCCCGCAGGATCGCGGCGAAGTTCGCGCCGCGCACCCCGTAGAAGGCGCGGGCGAACACCGGGAACGGGATGCCGTACTTGGTGCCCGCGTGACTGTTGAGCAGCATCGGAATGAGCACCAGCAGGTTGGCCACGGTGATGGTCAGGAAGGCCTGCAACCAGTTCATCCCCAGCGCGACCAGCCCGGAGGCCAGCAGATAGGACGGGATGTTGTGCGCCATGCCCATCCACAGCGCCGCGAAGTTGTAGGTGCTCCAGGTGCGCCTGGTCACCGGCACCGGAGCGAGTTCCGGGTTGGCGTAGGGGCTTTCGTCCAGAGCGGCCGGATCGGCCAGGTCGACCCGGCCGTCGGGCGCGGTGACCTGGGTCGCCGGGGTTGCTGGGGAGGTGGTCGGTGGCACGGATTACCCCCGATGCGATGAGGAAGGTGAGCGGTCTGCCGGCACAGTCTCAGCGGGTGGTGTTTCCGCCGGGTAACCGCAGATTTCCTGCTGGTGAGCGCAGTGCCCGCGCGGGCGCCCGGTGGTCTGGGCGGTCGGCCGGTGCGTGCGCATCCTGCGAATGGTCGGCGGATCAGCGCCCCACGGGCAGCGTCACACTGTCCAGCTTTGCCGATGGGGGCGGACACAGTGTTCAGTCCGGGTCCAGCGCCAGCAGCGCGACGTGCAGCGACAGCATCGACTCCGGATCGTCCAGTGACACACCGAGGACCTGTTCGACGCGGGAGAGCTGTTGGTAGTAGGCGGTCCTGGACAGATGCGCCGCGCCGGCCGCCGCCGACTTGTTGCCGCCGTGCTCGCAGTAGTAGCGCAGGATCTCCACCAGCCTGCTGCCGGACTTCGCGTCCCTGGCCAGCAGCGGCCCCAGCTCCCGCTCCGCGAACGCGCCCAGCCGCTCGTCCTCGCGCAGCAGGTGCAGCAGGCCACGCAGCCGGACGTCCTCCAACCGGTGGTAGCCGCGTTCCCGCGCGGTCGAGTCCGGGCCCGAGGTGCGCAACGCGGCCTGGGCGACGTGTGCCGCCTCGCCGAGGGTGCGCCGGGCGTCCTGGACGCCGGTGACGGTCGTGCCGACCGCGATCACCACCGGCAGCGCGCGCGGGCTGGCCTGCGCGTCGTGCTGAATGCCCTGGGCCAGTCTGCGCAGCATGGTGTCCACGGTCCGCTGACCGGCATGTCCGTCCAGCGCGATCAGCGCCCGCACGCTGGTGTCGTCGATGACCCCCACCAACGCCGGGACCTTCACCCGGCGCGCGGCCAGCGCGACCGCCTCGGCCAGGTCGCGCAGCAGTTCCTGGGTGGCCAGCGTCGGGGCCGGGGTCGGCGTCGCCGAGGTACGCGGCCGGGCGGCGAGACCGATCAGCGTCCGACCCTCCACCGCGACGCCGAGCGCACCCGCCCTGGTCGGCAGGTCGGCCGGCAGCGCACCGGGGGCGAGCAGTTCGGTCAGCAGGGTGCGGTGCGTCTGCCGTTCCAGGGTCTCCCGGTCCCTGGCCAGCAGCCGGTGCACCGCCAGCGCGGACGCCGCCCGCTCCACCACCACGAACTGCGGGTGCGCGGGCGGCTGCGGGCAGACCAGCACCAGCCGACCCCAGTCGTTGCCGCGCGCCCCGACCACCGTCACCAGCCAGCCGGCCGCCGCGTCGTAGCCGGTCCGCTCGGCCGGCGCGACCGCG
>CAJCJE010000245.1 GCA_903970565.1 Candidatus Melainabacteria bacterium
GGGCAGATTGACGCTGACCAAAAGCAGCGCCTCGCCACTGGTATCACGCTGATTCACAGTAAATGCACCGGAGCCCCACCGGCTTTCGTCCAGTGCATCTTTCAAGACATCGACGCGGCCAGCCATTACATCGGCGCTAAGCCTCGATCCGTGGAGCAGCATTGATTGCGTGTTGGCTGCTGATTGAGCTTGATCGACCGGCCTATGGGCGTGCGGGTGTTGCTGGTCTGTCCAGCGTGTCCTCGTGAGTCTCCGGTCGGGCCCTGGTTGGCGGGTTGGTCGGTCAGGCCAGTAATGGCGGGCCGGGTCCGATGATGTTGTGCCACAGCGCAAGCCATGCGCTTGCCCAGGGCCAGTGACTGGGTAGGTGCAGGATGGGTTGGCGTTGTGGGCGGGCGAGTCGGGCGGGAATGTTGACGATCTTGCGGCGCAGAGTGGCCGCGCGAGCGGCGCGGTGGAGGCCGCCGGCGAGCAGTCCTGCGGCGCGCAACAGGTTGTGGGCGATGCCCGCGCACAAGATCCAGGCCGAGTTGGCTCCGAAGCTTCCCGAGGGCATGTGTGCCAGGGGTCCGTCGATGAGGTCGGCGAAGACGGTTTCGATGACCGCGTGGCGGCGGTGTGTGATGTCGGCGTCGGTGACCGACTCGGTCGAGTCGGTGAAGAACGGGTGATGACGCCACACCGGAAACAACGCGTCGCGGTAGCACGCGTCTTTGACCCGACGCACGATGAGGCGGGCGGTAGTAGCGTCCTTGGTGGATGCGAAAGCGGTGTAGGAGATTTCGGCTACCTCGGCATCAGAGATCCACGCTCCGGTGTCGGGATCTTGCACCGCACCGGGGTAACGCACCGGGGTCCAGGCGTCGTCGGGAACCAAGTCGATCGCCTTCTGCACGGCGGTGTTCTTGGTCAGCACCAGCGAGAACTGGGCACCAGCCCGTCGGCACGCGCGGACCACCGCGCGGCTGCCGTAGGCGCTGTCGCCACGCACCAGGATGTGTCCGGTGGCCCCGGCGGCCCGCGCCGTGGCGATCCCTTGGGAGACCATTCGGCCCGCCCCTTTACCGGAGCCGGTCTTGCCCGCGCGCAGCCGCATCCCGGCGATCACCGGCGCCGCGAGGTCGGTGCTCAGGGTGGTCGCCATCGGCGAGAGGCCCTTGCGCAGGATCTGCTTGCCGGCGATCTTGGTGTGCCCGTAGGAGGCGCCTTGTTTCGCGTGACCGTAGACCGGGCGCAGCAGCGAGTCGATGTCGAGGAATGCGCGGACCTCGGCACCGGGCAGCAGATCGACCCGTTCACACAATGCCGCCAGATGTGCGCCCAGCACCGACTCCAGTTGGCGGGCATGGCCGAAGGTGAACTCCCGCAACAGCGTTCCGACTGTCGAAGGCGCGTAAACGCCGTCGAACAAAGTCTTCATCCCGCCACTGCGCAGCACGTCGACGTCGTCGATGCTGTCCGCCCCGGCGCACATACCCGCGATCAGGGTGGCCAGTTTCGGCGCGGGGTTGGCCGAGCCCGACTTGATCCGCGGTGCTGCGATGTGGACCTTGTCGGCCAACAGATCCGACAGGCCGGTGCGCTGGGCCAACGTCATCACCGGCACCAGCCCGGCACACGACACGAGATTGTCGTCGTCGAACACTGCGGACTCAGCGGCGAATCTGTGCGAAACTTGCACCGGAAGTGCCTTTCCGAACTGGACCGATTAATGCGTCAGAACATCAATCATCCCAGCTCAGAGGGCACTTTCTTCATAGCGACACCCCGGCGAGCGACAATTCGTCAGTGGATCGAAGTTTAGAATTGCCGTCGTGCCGCCCTATCGGGATGTCGCCGCCTATGACGATCGCGCTGCGCAATATGAGCAGGGCTGGCTGGGTCGTCTACACCACGCGATCGGCGACCGAACCGCCGCGTTGGCCACATCGACCGAAGCCCGTCCACGACGTGTCGTCGACGTGGGATGCGGAACCGGTTACCTCCTGCGAACGCTGGCCACTCATTACCCGGGAGCCGAAGAACTCGCCGGAATTGACGCCGCTCCCAACATGATCGACACGGCCACACGCCTGACTGACGACAAGAGATTGACTTTCGCCACCGGCGTCGCAGAGCACCTGCCCTATCCCGACGGGTCGATTGACCTCGTCGTCAGCAGTACCTCGTTTGACCACTGGTCTGATCAGTACGCCGGGCTCAGCGAGTGCGCGCGGGTGCTACGTGCGGGTGGCCACCTGATTTTGGTCGATCAGTTTTCCCGCTTCTTGATCCCCACGCTCGCAGGCAGTCGACGGGGCAAGGCGCGCACCCGCGCCCGCGCTGACCGGCTGCTGTTGCGCGCGGGCTTCGATCGCCCGCACTGGCACCGACTGCACGCGGTCATCATCAACGCCGCTGTCGCATCGAAACGAAATGCCTAAACCGATGCCGCAGCTTCCACCGGCCCGTCATCTACTCCGCGCCAAAGACCTGGCCGATGTCCGCTACGCGGAGCCAATAACAGTGGACGATATGGCCGCCGCCGCCGG
>CAJCJE010000246.1 GCA_903970565.1 Candidatus Melainabacteria bacterium
ATCTGGGGACACCAGATGCGTTCGGGCCCCGGCGCCCTGTCGGCCTTCGAAGTTGCGGTTGGAGGTCGACGCGCAGCGCTGACCCGGCTCGACGGTGTCGCCGTTGATCCCGACGCACATCGAGCAGCCCGGCATCCGCCATTCGAAGCCGGCCTCGGCGAAGACCCGGTCCAGCCCTTCCTGCTCGGCCAGGTGACGCACGACCATCGAGCCGGGGACGACCAGGCCGCGTACGCCGTCGGCCACCCGCCGCCCGCGCAGCACGTCGGCCGCGGCGCGCAGATCCTCGATCCGGCTGTTGGTGCAGGAACCGATGAAGACCACGTCGATGCCGACGTCGCGCATCGGGGTGCCGGGATGCAGATCCATGTAGGTGAGGGCACGCTCGGCGGCAGCCCGATCGCCGGGATTGGCGATGTCGGCGGGGTCGGGGACCGCGCCGTCGACCGGGACGCTCTGTCCGGGGTTCGTGCCCCAGGTCACCCTCGGTACGAGGGTGGTCGCGTCGACGACCAGTTCGCGGCCGAAGACCGCGTCGGTGTCGCTGTACAACGTCCGCCACTCGGCGACGGCCCGGTCCCACAGCTCACCCTGCGGGGCACGGGGGCGGTCCTTCAGGTACGCGAACGTGGTCTCGTCCGGAGCGATCAGACCACTGCGCGCGCCCATCTCGACGGCCATGTTGCACAGCGTCATCCGCCCCTCCATAGACAGCGAACGGATGGCGTTGCCCCGGAACTCGATGAGCGTGCCCGTACCCGCGTCGGTGCCGCCGAGCGCGAGGATGCCGAGCGCGAGGTCCTTGGCGGTGACCCCGGGCGGGAGGTCGCCGGTGACCGTGACGGCCATCGAGTCCGGTCGACGGGCCCGCAGGGTCTGCGTGGCGAGGACGTGCTCGATCTCGCTGGTGCCGATGCCGAACGCGATGGCGCCGAACGCGCCGTGGGTGGCGGTGTGGCTGTCGCCGCAGACGATCGTCATGCCGGGCCGGGTAAGCCCCATCTGCGGCCCGATCACGTGCACGATGCCCTGCCCAGGGCTACCCACCGGGTGCAGTTCGATGTCGTTGTCGCGGCAGTTGTCGGTGAGCACCCGCAACTGCTTGGCGGCGCCCGCGTCCGGCGACAGCTCGCGCCCGTCGGTCGGGACGTCGTGGTCGGAGGTGGCGACGGTGAGAGCGGGGCGGCGTACCGCGCGGCCGGCCTCGCGCAACCCGGCGAACGCCTGAGGCGAACTGACCTCGTGCAGCAGATGCAGGTCGATGTAGATGAGGTCGGCTGTCCCGGGAGCCACGACGTGCAGGTCCCAGATCTTGTCCACCAGGGTTTTCGGAGTCATGACTCGCCCTTTCAGAGCATGTCGTCGATCTCGCCGTTGGGGTGTGCACGCTGGACCCGGACGACGATGCACCGGCCTGCGTCCGGTCGCGGTCCGGACTCGGCCGTGCGCGCCGATCGGCGGGTCGCTCCGTCCTGACGGCGAGCGCGCCAGGAGGATCGCCAGGAGGATCTAGGCCGGGACGTAGCGGTTGCGGAGCAGCGCTCGGTCGGCTTTGCCGACGACGGTGCGCGGGATTCGGTCGAACGCCAGGACCGCACCGGTCAGCCCGTGCGCGGCGAGGAGCTTGTCGACGGCGGTGACGGCGTCGTCGTCGGAGGTCCCCGGCGTCGCTCGCAGCGCCACCAGCACGCGGTTGGTCAGGGCATTGGTGACGACGGCGAGGCTGACGGACTCGGCAACCGGGCACTGCCGGGCGATGATCTCGTCGAGGAGGGTGACGGCCAGCGGGCCGTCCGTAGCCAGCACGAGGTCGGTGACGCGCCCGAGCAGGCGGAGGTTGCCGTCGTCCAGGCGCTGGGCGACGTCGCCGGTCCAGAAGTCGGGACCTCGGAAGGTGGCCGCGTTGGCCTCGTCGTCGTCCAGGTAGCCGCTGCTGAGGCAGTCGGAGGTGAGCACCAGATGACCGAGGTCGTCCCGGTCGGACCCGGTCAGCGCCTCCAGCCGGGCGCGTACGCCCGCGACCGGATACATGCCGCCGCCGGTCTGCACCTCGTCGGCCATGTTGCCCAGGGCGAGGCCGAACTCGGTGGAGCCGTAGATGTTGCGGATGTGGATGCCGAGCACGTCGGCAGCGGCGGCAATGAGGGTCGGGCTCGCGTACGCGCCACCGCACATCGGGCGGCGCAGCCGGGACAGATCGGTGCCGGGCCGTTGCCGGGCGACGGCAATCATGTCCGCGTAGTGATTGGGCAACATACTGGTGTACGTGGCACCGGTCGTGGCCAGCTGCGACAGCAGCGTCGCGGGTTCCTCGGCCGGGTCGGCGAGGATCAGGCGGGCGCCGGAGAGCAGGGCGGCGAAGGCGTGCAGGTCGGTCGCGTGCGCCACGTCAAGGGTGTGCCGGCAGAAGAATGCGTCGCGCTCGGTCGCCTCGATGTGGGCGATCCAGCGGTGGCGCTCGCGAACGAAGGGCTCCTGGCGCCAGGAGACGAGCTTCGGCGCCTTCGTCGAGCCGGAGGTCCACAGCATCCGGAAGGTTCCCGGCGCGAACACCCGTGCCTGCGGTGCCGTGCCGACCGGGGTGCCGGCGGTCTGCACCTCGGCGAGTTCCACGCGGGGCAGACCGACGCCCGCGCGGTGGTGATTGTCGGTGCCGACCCAGAGCACGGGTTGCGTCATCCGCAGGGCGCGGGCCACGGCGACGGCGTCGAAGTCGGCGAGCAGGGGCACATAGGCGGCACCCACCGCGCAGAGCCCGAGCAGGAAGGCGACGTAGGAGGCGTCGTTGGCCAGGCCCGAGCAGACAACCACCCGTCCCTCGGTGACGCCGCGGGAGCGCAGGCCGAGCGCGATCCGGTCGGCCCGCGCGAGCAGTTCGGCGTACGTTGTGCGTTCGCCGGCCGTGGTCTCGATCGCGATCGCGTCCGGTTGCCGTCGCGCGACCTCGTGAACTGCTTGGTAGAGCGCTGTCATGAGGAGACCCAGCCGGCGTACGTGGCGAAGCGGAAGTCCTTGGCGAGGCAGTCGATGCTGCGGAATCCGGCGTCGCGCAGCCACTGTAGCTGGGTTTCCAGGTCGATGCAGACGTCGAACTTCATCCGTTCGCGGCCGGCCTCCCATTCCTGCGCCGGCGCGTGCTCACGGGTGACGTGCAGTTCGTGCTGACTGTCGTAGAGGGATTCCAGGTGCGGCAACGGGCCCTGGACCTGTTCGACGTTGACGAAGACGCCGCCGGGGCGCAGCGCGTCGCGGATGCGGGCGAACAGGCGGCGCTTGTCGGTGTGGCTGAGGTGGTGAATCGCGAGACCGGAGACGATCGCGTCGAACCCGCCCTCCGGCAGCGGGTCGGTCAGGTCGCCGTTCTGCACCGTGACCCGTTCCTGGCTGGCGAAGCGGCTGCGGGCCCGTGACAGCATCAGTTCCGAGCGGTCGACGAGCACCACGTGCGCGGCCGGGAGTTCGCTCAGGATCGCCGCGCTGAGCAGACCGGTGCCGGCGCCGAGGTCGAGTACTCGTGGCGCGGCCGGCACGGTCGCCACGACCGTGCGCACCGCGGCCTCGTAGATCAGGTCGAACGACGGGATCAGCTGACGGCGCAGCGCGTCGAACGTCGACGGGTCCCAGAGGTCGTTTCCCTTGATCTCAAACGTTTGCGTCACGTCTTCTCTCCGTTCGTCATCACGTCGCCGATGCGGAACCGTGATAAGTATTGCGGTGTCAAAGAAGTGACGTCAATGCTATTGCGGTAATGCGCAACGGCCCTTCTAAATTTCCGCTTCGCATATGCGCACTTTCCTGGATGGTGCTACTCCATTGGATATTATGGATGTGAAATTGATGCGAGGGGAGTGTCCATGACGAATAAATTCCCGGGCCGTCAGGTCTGGAATGAGCAGCATCCGAGCCCCATGCCGGCGCACCGCTACCGACCGTATGCCGAGGAGGTCGAGCCGGTTCTGCTGCCGGACCGGACCTGGCCGGACCAGACGATCACCCGCGCCCCGCTGTGGTGCCCGGTCGATCTGCGCGACGGTAACCAGGCCCTCGCCGTGCCGATGGACCCGGCCCGTAAGCACCGCTTCTTCGAACTGCTCGTGCGGATGGGCTACAAGGACATCGAGGTCGGCTTTCCCTCGGCCAGTGCGATGGATCTCACGTTCATCCGGGAGATCATCGAGCGCGACGCCATTCCGGACGACGTCCGCATCCAGGTCCTCTCGCCCTGCCGGCCCGAACTCATCGACCGCACGGTCGAGGCCGTCGCCGGCGTGCGCAAGGTCACCCTGCATATCTACAACCCGACCTCCGAGCTACAGCGCCGGGTCGTTTTCCGCCAGGACCGGGCGCAGATCCGCGAACTCGCCGTCTCCTCGGCCCGCCGCCTCGCCGCGGCGGCCGATTCGCTGACCGACGCCGACGTGCGCTTCCAGTATTCGCCGGAGTCCTTCACCGGCACCGAACTCGGCTTCGCGGCCGAGGTCTGCAACGCCGTCCTCGACGTCTGGCAGCCCACTCCGGCGCGTCCGGCCTCGATCTGCCTGCCGGCCACCGTGGAAATGACCACCCCGAACACCTATGCCGACTCGATCGAGTGGATGAGCCGCAATCTGGACCGACGCGACTCCGTCATTCTCTCGCTGCACCCGCACAACGACCGTGGCACTGCCGTCGCCGCCGCCGAACTCGGCCTTGCCGCCGGCGCGGACCGCATCGAGGGCTGCCTGTTCGGCAACGGCGAACGCACCGGCAACGTCTGCCTCGTCACCCTGGGCATGAACCTGTTCAGCCGCGGCGTCGACCCCGAGATCGATTTCTCCGACCTGGGCGAGATCCGCCGGGTCGTTGAGGAGTGTACGGAACTGCCGGTGCACGAACGCCACCCCTGGGCCGGCGAACTCGTCTTCACCGCCTTCTCCGGCGGCCACCAGGACGCCATCAGCAAGGGCATCTCGGCACTCGCCGACGAGGCCGACTCAGGCGGCGACAACCTGCGCGACGAACGCTGGCAGGTGCCCTACCTGCCGATCGACCCCAGCGATGTCGGCCGCAGGTACGAACCGGTGGTCCGGGTCAACTCACAGTCCGGCAAGGGCGGCGTCGCGTTCGTGCTCAACGACTCCTACGGTCTGCACCTGCCCCAGGAACTACGCTCGGACTTCGCCGGCCTGGTCCAACAGGTCACCGAGCGCGAAGGCGGCGAACTGAGCCCACAACAACTACGCGAACTCTTCGACACCGCGTACACCCCCGTCCCCGGCCGGCTGCAACTGCTCGACCACACGCCATCCTCGGTGATTGTCAGCTTCGACGGCATCGACAAGGAACTACCCCTGACCGGGACCGCGCCGCTACCCGCCTTCGCCGACGCCCTCACCCAACTCGGCCTGGAACTGACCCTCACCACGGCCTCGGCGCACGAACTACCGGACGGCCAGGCAATCGCGTATCTGAACAGCGGCGAGAACTGGGTCATCGGGACCGGCAGGGACACCACCGCCGCGGAACTCGCCGCCGCCGTCGGCGTCGTCAACCGGACGCACTGCTAAATCCCCGCGTTTCGGAGCCGATCCTTGCCGTGCAACGAGTCTCTACCGAACCGGAGGCGGTGTGCCTTGCCGGCAAAGGCAACGGCCTGATCCCGATCCGGCCCGGTCATGAGTGACCGGGCCGGATCGGGATCAGCGGCTCGAACCGGGGCCGAGCGGCAGGCACGCACCCGCGAAAGACTGGTGGCGGGCTGAGGATGCGGTCGCTCAACTCCGCTGGGACTCGTCTCCCAGCGCGTCCTCCCACACCGCGGCCGGCGTCTTGTTCGTCCTCGCGATGCGGCGCAACTGATCCACCCGGCGGGCGCGGATCGCCTCGGGGTGCTGGCTGTCGACGGTACCGAGTCGCACGTGGCTGCCCGTCAGCCAGCTCCGGACGGCTCGCGGGTCGGCCGTGCCGGTGTACTCGGCGGTCATCGAGAGCGCCGAGTCGGCCAGGCCGGGGTCGCGAACCAGCACGAGCTGGGCATCCACGACGTCCGGGCACTCCCGGGCGGACGCGACGATGTCCGCGACATTGACATAGTTGCCGAGAAGACCGAAGCCGTCGTCAGCGCGCCCCAGGACCCGAAGGGCGTCACCGCGTCCGCAGGAGCACTCCGCTGCCGTGAGGCGGTCACCCAGGCGATAACGAACGACGGGCACCGTCCAGCCATCGCCGGCCCGGGTCAGCAGGGCACCCGCGTCGTCCAGTTCGATGATCTCGTCGGAGAGCACGTGGAACGTCGACTCGTCACACCCCGGCCGGTTGGACGCCATCGCCCAGGTCTCGACCGAGCCGTAGATGCCCCACAGCTGCACCTCGGGAAAGGCCCTGCGAACCAGCTCCCGCTTGGCCTCCGTCCACGCCTCACCCATCCAGATGATGGTCTTGATCGGCGGTGTCACGCCGGTCTTGAGCACCATCTCGGCGAAGTCGGCGAGCACGGACGGAACGCTGGCCAGAGCGCTGACGCCGACCTCACGCAGCATCGGAAGCCGGACCTCCAACTCCTCGGCCGTCATCGGCCCCGATGGGATCACCGTGGCCTCGCTGCGCTCGGCGAGCTTCTGGACGAAATAGTGGGTGCCCCACATGCGGCCCGCGTCGTAGAGGTTGAGCACGATGTCGCCGATGCCCAGCGGGCGCCAGACCGGCAGGAGCCGGTCGAAGGCCATGTCGTGGGGCAGGTACGTCAGCTTCGGGATTCCCGTGGTGCCGCCGCTGGAGACGAGCACGCTGCCGTCACGTTCGGCCGCCACCCTGGTTATTGCCGTGATCTCGGCAGCCCCACAGACCTCCAGGTCGGAAAGCTCCTTCGCGTCGTCGGGGACTGCCTTCCCCCCGGACGAGGCGATCATCCGGGCGTGCGCGAGCAGGGTCTCCCGGTCGATGGTTCCGATCATGATTCTCCTGGCAACTCGATGAAGGGGACACAGCCGCGTGCGAAACCGTCTCCGGCCGGGCGTCCGGGGAGGTCGTCGAGCAACCGCTCGACGACGTCGGTGGAAAGGGTGGGCACCTCGGCCCCGTCCCATGACGCCGGCGCTGAGCATGGCTCGGGTCGAACTCACTCCTAGCGCTGAAGTACGCCCTGACCAGGGACCTGAGGCGCAGATTCACCGCGCCGTGTCGTGGAGTCCGGAGCCGGCGGATCACGGACGGACGACGGTCCTGGCGATACTGTCGACTCATTCCAATAATTCGCACACAGTGTGACGCTAGGTCAAATAAATTTTATGCAGCTGCGGCGGAGCGGTCAAATAACAATTTTTGATCGGTCGATCATAATTTATTCAAGTATCCGGTCTGGCATTGTCGACGCGCTGTTGTGTATGGAAGATAGCAGGATGCATGCTAAAACCGTTGTGCTCGTAGGGGTTCCGTGGAGTGTCTACGAGCTGGACGATGCCGTCCGTGACGCGGCCACGCTCGGCGCCGCGCTCCTCGTCGTCGACACGCCCGAGTCCCTCGCCCAGATCGGCGAGCAGATTCCCGTGCGGACCAGGGCCGTCAAGTCGCTCGACCCGTTGCTCATCGCCGACTGCGTGCGCGACACCGAGCCGGTGACCGTCCTTGCCATCACGGAGTTCTCGATGGAGCTGGCGGCGGCCGTGCGCGAGCAGCTCGACCTCCCCGGCACGCCCTCCGCCGTCGAGGCCCGCGTTCTGGACAAGGCACAGACCCGCGAGGTGCTGCGTGAGCACGGGCTCACCAGGGTTGGTTTTCACCGGAGTTCACTGCTCTCTCCCGAGGACCTGCTCGGCAGTCTGACACTGCCGGTGGTGGTCAAGCCGCAGGCGTTCAGCGGCAGCCACGGCGTGACATTCGTCGCCGACCATTCCGAGCTGGCGCGCGTTTTCGACAGGTATGACCTGGCCGAGACCGATCGTGACGACCGCGACGGCCGGGTACCGCATCTGACCGGGGACCGTCGTACGCACGAGGTCATCGTCGAGGAGTACGTGCCGGGCCCCGAGATCAGCGTGGAGGGGCTCGTCGTCGACGGCCGGCTCACGCTGTTCGCCCTGACCGACAAGGTCAACACCGGCCTGCCGTACTTCGAAGAAGTCGGCCACATGATGCCCAGCAAGCACACGAAGGAGCGGACCGAGCAGGTTGCGGATTACCTCCAGGCCGTCGTGTCGGCGCTGGGTTTCGTCACCTCGCCGATGCACGCCGAGGTCAAGCTGCTCGACGACCGGGTCGAGCTGGTCGAGATCCACACCCGCTATGCCGGCGACCGCGTCCTCGAACTGCTCGAAGCGGCGTACGCGATCCGTCCGTACGAGGCGTACTTCGACGCGATGCTCAACGGCCGCGCGCCGCGCCGGCCGCTGCCGACCGGCGACCACTACGGCGTCGGTTTCTTCAACGGCCCGACCGACGCTCCCTTCACCTGGCCCTCGTATGACTTCCCCCACCCCGAGGCCGTCGTCTCGGTCGACCTCGACCGCCGCCGTACCCCGAAGGTCGTCGAGTACGAAGGCCTGCGCATCCACTACTGGCGAGCCGGCCATGCCCTGTTCGCGGCCAACGACCATGCCTCCGTCCACGAGAACATCAGCTTCCTGCTCGACAACACGCTCGGACAGAGCGGTTCCGGGGGTATTCAGGGAACGGTAAAGGATGCGAGCGGGGCCATCATGGCTGGGGCAGCCGTTCAAGTTCTCAACACCGATACCAATCAGTCCGTGTCCACCACGACCAACGACGTGGGCTTCT
>CAJCJE010000247.1 GCA_903970565.1 Candidatus Melainabacteria bacterium
CCATTGCCCGCTTGTCCCGGTTGGCGACCGAGACGAAAACCCGGCCCGAGGTGGGCAGCGAACCATAAGAAGCGGTCTGTGACTTGGCGAACGCCTTGCCGAAGGAGGTGTCGATGCCCATCACCTCACCGGTGGACTTCATCTCCGGGCCGAGCAGCGAGTCGACGCCCTTGCCCTCCGGGGTGCGGAACCGGTGGAAGGGCATGACCGCCTCCTTGACCGCGACGGCCGCGCCGTCCGGGAGGTCGGCCCCGTCGCCGCTGGGCAGCAGACCCTCGGCACGCAGGTCGGCGACGCTGGCACCGAGCATGATCCGGGCCGCGGCCTTGGCGATCGGCACCGCGGTCGCCTTGGACACGAACGGCACGGTGCGGGAGGCGCGCGGGTTGGCCTCCAGGACGTAGAGCACGTCGTCCTTGAGCGCGTACTGGACGTTGAGCAGGCCGCGCACGCCGACGCCGCGCGCGATCGCCTCGGTGCTGCGCCGGACCGCGGCGAGGTCGGCCCTGCCCAGGGTGATCGGCGGCAGCACGCAGGAGGAGTCGCCGGAGTGGATACCGGCCTCCTCGATGTGCTCCATCACGCCGGCCAGGAACAGTTCGGTGCCGTCGTAGAGGGCGTCCACGTCGATCTCGATGGCGTCGTCGAGGAACCGGTCGACCAGGACCGGGTGTTCCGGGGAGACCTCGGTGGCGCGCTTGATGTAGCCGGCGAGGGTCTGTTCGTCGTAGACGATCTCCATGCCGCGCCCGCCGAGCACGTAGGAGGGCCGCACCAGCACCGGGTAGCCGATCTCGTCGGCGATCCGCTTGGCCCCGGCGAAGGAGGTCGCGGTGCCGTAGCGCGGCGCGGGCAGGCCGGCCGTGGAGAGCACGTCGCCGAACGCGCCCCGGTCCTCGGCGAGGTGGATCGCGTCGGCCGGGGTGCCGACCACCGGCACTCCGGCGTCGGTGAGTCGCTTGGCAAGGCCCAGCGGGGTCTGCCCGCCCAGCTGCACGATCACCCCGGCGACCGTGCCGGAGGCCTGCTCGGAGTGCACGGCCTCCAGGACGTCCTCGAAGGTGAGCGGCTCGAAGTAGAGCCGGTCGGCGGTGTCGTAGTCGGTGGAGACCGTCTCCGGGTTGCAGTTGATCATCACGGTCTCGAACCCGGCCTCGTGCAGCGCCACGGCCGCATGCACGCAGGAGTAGTCGAACTCGATGCCCTGGCCGATCCGGTTGGGGCCGGAGCCGAGGATGATCACCTTCGGCCGGTCCGGCTGCACCGCGACCTCGGACTCGGCGTTCGGGTCGGCCTCGTAGGCGGAGTAGTGGTACGGGGTGTTCGCCTCGAACTCGGCCGCGCAGGTGTCCACGGTCTTGAACACCGGCCGCACGCCGAGCCGGTGGCGCAGGGTGCGGACCCCGTCCTCCCCGGCCAGTTCGGGACGAAGCGCCGCGACCTGGCGGTCGGACAGGCCGCTGCGCTTGGCCAGCCGGAGCAGTTCGGCGTCCAGGACCGGCACGTTTTCCAGTTGCCTGCGCAGTTCCAGCAGCGAGGCGATCTGGTCGACGAACCACGGGTCGATCCGGGAGGCATCGCTGACCTGCTCGACGGTCGCACCCAGGCGCAGGGCGCGCTCGACGGTGTAGAGGCGCCCGTCGTGGCCGGCGGCCAGTGCCGCCAGCGTCGATTCGAGGGTGGCGCCGTCCGGGTCGGGGGCGGTCCAGAAACCGGCGGCCTTGGTCTCCATCGAGCGCAGCGCCTTGCCCAGCGCCTCGACGAAGTTGCGGCCGATGGACATCGCCTCGCCGACGGACTTCATGGTGGTGGTCAGCGTCGGATCGGCGCCGGGGAACTTCTCGAACGCGAAGCGCGGCACCTTCACCACGACGTAGTCGAGGGTGGGTTCGAAACAGGCCGGGGTCTTGCCGGTGATGTCGTTGAGGATCTCGTCGAGGGTGTAGCCGATGGCCAACTTCGCGGCGATCTTGGCGATCGGGAAGCCGGTGGCCTTCGACGCCAGGGCACTGGACCGGGACACCCTCGGGTTCATCTCGATGACGACCAGCCGACCGGTCTCCGGGTGCACCGCGAACTGGATGTTGCAGCCGCCGGTGTCCACGCCGACCTCACGCAGGACCGCGATGCCGACGTCGCGCATGTGCTGGTACTCGCGGTCGGTCAGGGTCATCGCGGGGGCGACGGTGACCGAGTCTCCGGTGTGCACGCCCATCGGGTCGATGTTCTCGATCGAGCAGATCACCACCACGTTGTCGTGGTGGTCGCGCATGAGCTCCAGCTCGTACTCCTTCCAGCCGAGCACGCTCTCCTCGATCAGCACCTCGTGCACCGGGGACTCGGCCAGGCCGGCGGAGGCCATCCGGTCGAGGTCGGCGTCGGTGTGCGCCACGCCGGAGCCCAGGCCCCCCATCGTGAACGAGGGCCGGATCACCACCGGCAGACCGAGGTCGGACACGGTGGCCCTGACCTCGGTCATGGTCCGGCAGACCGCGCTGCGCGGCACCTCGCCGCCGATCGTCCTGACGATGTCCTTGAACAGCTGCCGGTCCTCGCCGCGGTTGATCGCCTCGATGTCCGCGCCGATCAGTTCCACGCCGTAGCGCTCCAGCACGCCGCGCTCGTGCAGGGCGACGGCGGTGTTCAGCGCGGTCTGGCCGCCGAGGGTGGCCAGGATCGCGTCCGGCCGCTCGCGGGCGATGACCTTCTCCACGAACTCCGGGGTGATCGGCTCGATGTAGGTGGCATCGGCGAACTCCGGGTCGGTCATGATGGTGGCCGGGTTCGAGTTGACCAGCGACACCCGCAGGCCCTCGGCACGCAGCACTCGGCAGGCCTGGGTACCGGAGTAGTCGAACTCGCAGGCCTGACCGATCACGATCGGCCCCGAGCCGATCACCAGCACATGCTTGAGGTCAGTGCGCTTGGGCATCAGCGCGTTCCTGCCTTCCTCGTCAGCTCGAGCTTCATCAGCTCGACGAACTCGTCGAAAAGGCCGGCGGCGTCATGCGGGCCGGCGGCGGCCTCTGGGTGGTACTGCACGGAGAAGGCCGGCGCGTCGATGCAGCGCAGGCCCTCGACGGTGTCGTCGTTCGGGCAGTAGTAGCTGAACTCGGCCGGCCCGTAGGGCGTGTCGAACCGCTCCCCCGGCGTGCCCTCCAGCGCGAAACCGTGGTTCTGCGCGGTGATCGACACCTTCCCGGTGGCCAGGTCGATCACGGGCACGTTGATGCCGTGGTGGCCGAAGCGCAGCTTGTAGGTCGACCGGCCCAGCGCGCGGCCGAGGATCTGGTTGCCGAAGCAGATGCCGAACAGCGGAATCCGGCGCTCCAACGTCGCCCTGGCCAGTTCGACGGCGTGGTCGGCGGTGGCCGGGTCGCCGGGGCCGTTGGCGAAGAACACCCCGTCCGGCCCGACCGCCAACAGTTCGTCCAATGTGGACGAATAGGGCAGCACGTGTACCTCGATGCCGCGCGCGGCCATCATCTTCGGCGTGTTCGACTTGATGCCGGAGTCCAGCGCGGCCACGGTGAACCTGCGTTCGCCCTCGGCCGGCACGACATAGGCCTGCTCGGTGCTCACCTCGCCGGCCAGGTCCGCGCCGACCATCTTGTCGCTGGCCAGCACCGCCGCCAGCATCCCCGCCTCGTCGGTCAGCGCCTCGCCGGAGAACACCCCGGCACGCATGGCACCGCGTTCGCGGATGTGCCTGGTCAGCGTCCTGGTGTCCACCCCGGCGATGCCGACGACCCCCTGCTTGACCAGTTCCTTCTCCAGGCTGCCGCGCGAGCGCCAACTGGAGGGCACCCGCGCCGGGTCGCGGATCACGTAGCCGGCGACCCAGATCCGGCTGGACTCGTCGTCCTCGTCGTTCCAGCCGGTGTTGCCGATCTGCGGCGCGGTGGCCACCACGATCTGCCGTCGGTAGGAGGGATCGGTGAGCGTCTCCTGATAGCCGGTCATCCCGGTGCAGAACACGATCTCGCCGAGGGAGGAACCTCGCGCCCCGTAGGGCATTCCGGGAAAGACCCGGCCATCTTCCAGTACCAGCGCCGCGGTCAGCACGTGCCGTCACCTTCCCGCGCGCCGACTACCGGCACGCTGCGCTCGGCAAGGGCGGACACCGCGTCCACCCATGCACCGTAGGAACTCTTGTCATCGCCACGGAAACCCGAGTCGATCTGTGTGTCACCAAGACGCCAGCGGACCACGAACAGGCCCGCGATGCCCATCACCTTGCCGGCCAGCGCGCGGTCGGTCCGCGCGGACACCAGCGAGTCGGTCGGAATCCACAGTGGACTCGCGCCGGTCCGCTCGACCAGCAGGCCCTGTCTGGTCAGCCTGATGGTCGCGGCGGCCCGGAAACCGATGTCGCCGACGGCGATCCGGTTCTGCCAGTCGCCGGCGATGGTGCTGCCGACGTAGACCCCGACCTGCGGTTCGAGCAGGTTCCTCGGCGGGGTCGCGTCCTGCTCGCTCACCCAGGCCGGCGGCGGCGGGAACTCCGCCAGGACCGTGGACTGGCGGCGGGCCCGGCCGCGCCAGCCGAACCACATGCCGGCGGCGCAGAGGAGGAAGAAGACGA